>NZ_JBALMR010000015.1:0-6314 GCF_036963165.1 Bacillus sp. JJ675
CGCTCGTTTTGTGCTTGCGGTTTTTTAGCGCAACAGAAAAGCGGCTTGCAAGATGCATGTCGCTTTATTAACGAAAAAGGAGACGATTATGATGACGAAGACAGAAGAATTACTCGCATACTTAGATCGTTTGATCGCGTTGCAGACTTCCGGGCATTTGGTACGTGATGAGATCGCGGAAGCCATTGACGCGATCAGATACGAATTGATACTCGAAATCAACATCAACTAAACGTAAAGGAGACGATGTGAATGGCGGACAAACGCGAATCAATCGAATTAGATCATGACGAACTTATGAGTTACGGAAAAGTCGGTCCCAATGATCCGGACTTTGTGTATGCGGAACCAAAGAAGAAGCCAAGCGATACTATTAGCCTAAAACTCGATGTTGATGTTTCCGAAGCAATAACCGGCCTGAAGGCGATTCAGCGCGAAGCGAAGGCGGCGACTAAGGCGCTGGCTGAATTGCGGGACACTGCGAAAAAAGTTGGGGTTATAGACGATAAGTACGACGAATACATCGCGAATGTTAAAGAAATTGCTGGTGAGTTTTATTCGGTGGACTTAGCGTTAACTAACGAGTTGATTTACCGAGCCTACTATCTAGGAAAAGGTTGCGAGCTTTTTGTGCGCAGGTGTTCCGGAACTAGCACGTCAATCATTGCACTGGAGAAAACTTTCGATGATGTAAAGTATCTCCAACGGGGAAACCGATACCAATCGCCTGATCTTAGTGGGAAGGTCGTTTTTGCTGATGCGGGAGTTTCAATTCCTAAAGAACACCGAGCCAAGAGAATTTACAGGATTGCATCTGTAGAAGAGCACGAATTTCAGTCGAAAACGATGCCGTTAGGTGTTACGTACACAGAAGCAACTGTAGCCCGATAAATAAAAAAGCACCGAACTCCTAAACCTCGATGCTTTCGTAAGCTTCCGATATCTCATCGGCCGTAATTCCGATATATTTCAACGTCTCGCGCTCGCTTGAGTGGTTGAGCATCGACATAATGCGCGTGATATCAACGCCGTTCTCATACAGGCGATAACCAAACGTCTTACGAAGCGAGTGCGTGCCGATGCTGCCGATCTTTTCGTAAATTCCGGCCCGTTTCGATGCGTCGTTTAAGATACGATAAGCCTGAACGCGGGTGATCGGCTTGCCTCCTCCTTGCCGGCTGGCAAAAACGTAATCGTCATCTGCTACGTCGTTGCTTATATATTCTTTAATTTCGCGTTTAACTGACGGACTGAATGTAATCACACGTAATTTCTTGCGCTTTTTTTCTCGTATGTGTAACAAATCTTGGCCGCGGAGATCCCCGACTTTAAGCGTCAATAAATCGCTGATACGCAAGCCAAAAGCGGTGCCGAGTGTCAATAAAAGACGATTGCGGCCGTCCAGTGCGTTCTTCATTTTATTAAAATCGCGTTTTGACTTAATCGGGAATACTTCGTTTGCCATTTCGTTCACTCTCCGTAACATAAAAATGATTTTGCTACACTCATATTAACGAAAAATATAACGAAAGTCAATACGAAAAATGAAAGGAGGTAATGTAGTTGGTTTATGTTTTGATCTACTTACTCCTCGGAATGTTATACGCCGGTATGACGTTCAAAAGCACTCTTGGTGCGATTGTAATTCTAGGATTGAGCGGTGCCGATCGATTAAAGATCGCGAAGGGATCGGAAAACGTGTCAGATGAATTAAAGACATCGGCTCTTGCGTGTATTGTACTAGCGGTTCTCTACTCGATGTTTAAGGTCCCTTTCTATCCGTTCTTAGTTTTCTTCGACCTACTCGTAAGATCCTCGGCTAAGAAACATTCGAAATAAGTGAAAGGAGGCGGTCTTTATCGCATGGGTTGATGGTCGTTGGCTGAAGCGGGATGAACGCGAAGAACTCATCAACGTATTAACCGAATACCTGGACGCTCTCGACGAAACTTACGGCGATGACATTCCTGCGTCAGAGATCGCCGACTATTACGAAAAAGCGACCGAACTAGAACGTCTTAAACGGATTCATCGATGCGAAGGTAATCTACTCGAATTCTCTATCGAATACTTCTCGGACGCACGCAACCCGGACAATGAGGGGAATTGGGAGGGATTCGATGTTACTTGCGTAGAGGAGGCTCCGGAGTTTCATCGTGAGATTACCGCCATAATGAATCGAGTTTCCAATGTTGAGACGAATGCGAAAGTCGCAGTCGCGGCGCCACGTTCGCACGCCAAGTCGACGTATCTTTCGAAAGCCTTTCCGGTTCATGAGATTGCATATAGGCGACGGAAATACGCGATTATTATCTCGGAAACTCCAGATGTAGCGACGAAGAATATGGAATGGATTCGAAATCAATTGAAATTCAATAAAAAATTTCGGGAGGATTTCGGGCCATTACTTTCTCCGAAAGATCAATCCAATATCATCGATAATTCAAGTGCATTTATCGCTTGGTATCCTGATGGAGATAGTCGTAAACAGTTATCCTTGGTCGAGGCTGCTTCAACCGGCCAGGCATTGCGGGGACGTAACTGGAACGGTAGTCGTCCAGATTTAATAGTGCTAGATGACTTGGAAGATGCAAGACCTGGGGGAAATGCCAGCACGCCAGAACAACGTGCTAAATTAAAAGACTGGTTTTCTCAAACGGTTATTCCGTTAGGTGACCCAAAAGGTAAGAAAACAGCGTTTGTTTACATGGGAACCACGGTACACCAAGATTCAAACTTAATGAATGTGCTGCATAATAACCCCGACTTTGAATCAAGGATATTCCGTGCAATAATTTCACACCCAACACGATCGGATCTTTGGGAAGAATGTCGTTTAATTTATACCAACAGAGAAAACAAAAAACGAAAAAAAGGGGCGGAAGAATTTTATAAGAAACACGAAAAAGAAATGTTAGAAGGGTCTAAAGTCCTTTGGGTTGAGGCGCAGCCGTTATTCAAGTTGATGAAATGGAAATGGACGTACGGATCTAAAGCGTTCAATACCGAGTACATGAACAACCCGATCGACGAGGAATCGATGATCTTTAATCCGGAAAAATTCACGTATCACAACGGAAATATCGACTATATGAAGTATGACGTTTCTCTCGCGGTAGACTTCGCGATGGGGAAAGAACGCGGAGACTATTCCGCAATTGCGATCGTCGCTGCCGATAAGGTTAGCGGCTCTATTTATGTTATAGACACGTTCGGCCAACGATTAAAGCCGGACGAATTCCTGAAGGTCATCGTCGAAAAGGTCGTCAAGTATCAGCCGACCATAATCGCGGCAGAAGCACAGGCGGCGCAAGAATTCTTCGTCGATGAGCTGAAAAAACAGCTTACACACGCTGGCTATCCGGCAGACACTCGCGTAAAGAAAGTAAAACACCGCAGCCGAAAAGAGCTCCGTATCGAGGCGCTATTACCTTCGATCGAAAACGGGACAATCCAATTCGATCGGAAGCACGCGCTTTTGCTTGAACAATTCGAGCAGTACGGTACGGGCGCCCACGATGACGTTATCGATGCTTTAGAAATGGCGGTTTCGGCCGTTGTGAAGTCGCGTAGAAGAAAAGGCGGTAACGTTGGAAATTACCGTTACTGAAAGGAGGCGTTTTAAATCGTAGTCATTGACCGAAATTTTATAAACCCGTTTCAATTTGTTCTCCCGATGGAAGAAGCGCTTGGATCGAAAGAATTTCAGCGCATTGTTGACGAAATCAAGCTTTACCGACGCTACGAAGGCGATCTGAACGTTTGGACCGACTACGTTAAGCCGAAAGAAATCGATTATGAACCGACGCAGCTTACGATGAACTACCCCCGGAAGCTTATCGATTCGACTGCGGCCTGGCAATTCGAGAAGGAACCGAAAGTGACCGTTCCTCCGGACGTTCTCGACGATCCTGCGGACATGATCAAGCCGGGGTATACGCCGAGCAAAGAGCAGGAGGAGGAAAACAGCCGGGCAAAAGCAAAAGAGCGCTTGCTGACGTGGGTATGGGAAGAAAATCGGATGCACGAAAAACTACTCGCTGCGGCAAAAGATCGCGCGATCAGCCGAACCGGTGTTTACGCTCGTCTGCATTACGATACACGTCGCGGAGAAATTAAAATACTGTGGCATCCTTCGACTGAAGTTATCGCAGTTCATAACGAATGGGATGTCGATCAACTTGACGAAGTTCATTTCGTTGCGTGGTTGGACGAAGAACAGACGAAGCTTTGGAAACTTTCGTATTATCTCGTCTGGAAAGGCGATGAGGATACCGGAAACTACGATTGTGAAATCGAAGAAGCGATATACGACGACGGACTTATTCTTGTCGAGAAGCGGGTCGAAAGAGAATCGATGGGGCTCGATTTTATCCCGGTCGTCCACGTTCCAACGGATAAACTTTCGGGACAGACTAGCGGCTTCAGCGAACTTGAAAAGCTTATCGAAACAGCCGACGAAATCGATCGGAAGCTATCCGACTACTCCGACGCTTTGAGATTCGAAATGTTTGCGATCACTCTGCTAACAAACGTTGAGTACGATCCGAAAAATCCGTTTAAGATTGCGCCGGGAGCCATTTGGGACCTTGGCGAAACGAATAAAGAAATCGGAGAGCCTGACGCAAAGAAACTCGAAAGCGGCTTTAAATTTAAAGAGGCGATCGAGGCGTATCTCGACCGTCTACAGAAGCGGCTTCACGAAATAAGCGAGGTTCCGATGGTTAACACCGCGGACATGAACACGGGCGGCATAAACGATATGGCGCTCAAATTGCTGTACAGTTCGATTATTTCTAAAACCCAGCGAGCATGGATCGTTTGGCAATCGCGGTTACAGACGTTGAATGAGTACATTCTGCGCTACATGAAAGCCCGCCAGGATCATCCTCGCTTTAAATATGAGAAGGAATGGCTTGCGCAAGTTGACGACAACTACGGAAGTAAAATCGTATTCGGGCTGCCGTTGCCGGAGGATCAAAAGGCTCTCGTCGAACAGTTAGGCGAAGAAATCGCCAACGAAATGGAGTCGATTAAGGGCGCGATCGTCCGAAGCGGTAAAGATAACCCGGAAGCCAAATTTATGGAGATTTTACAGGAACGAAACCTGAAAAAACAGGCCGAAGATCCTTATAACGTAGCACCAGAATCAAACGAATAACAACGTTCTTGACCTACGGTATTGTCGGTAAACTGCCGGTTGTTGTTATTCGTAATCTACAGTCTACTCGGACTTTAAACGTGGAGGTACGATATGCCGAAATTTTTACCTTTAAACCTACAATTTTTTGCGGAACAAACAGAACCGGAAGATCCTAACGCTCAACCTACGGCTGGGGAGCCGGAACCAAAACCGACAGAGCAACCGGAGACACCGGAAAAGACGTTCACACAGGCTGAACTCGACGAAATTCTTAACAAGCGTCTTGAGCGCGAGAAAAAGAAGCAAGCCGAACTCGAAGAAAAAGCGAAACGGCTCGAAGAGTTAGAAAAGGCCGAAGAGGAACGAAAAAAAGCGGAAATGTCCGAAACTGAACGCCTGCGGGCCGAAAAAGAAGAAGCGGCTAAGAAGGCGGAAGAAGCAGCGGAGGCGGCTAAAAAAGCGAAGGAAGCGGCAAATCAGCGAATCATCAATACGGAGCTTCGCGCAATCGCTCGATCTCTTAACGCAAACGATCCGAACCAAGTCCTTGCGCTACTCGATAAATCTGCGGTCGAAATTGACGAAGATGGCAACGTAAAAGGAGCCGAAGAAGTGGTCGCTGCTTTTAAAGAGTCGAGTCCATGGATGTTTAAGCAGCCGATCGGAGCCGACGCTTCTGGCGGAAGTAACCCGGCCAAAAACAACATTCAAACGGAGATTGTCGCGAAAGAGAAAGAATTGGACGAAACGAAAAAACTAGCGCTTAAAAATCCGCGTTATCTCGGAAAAGTAACGAAGCTCTACAACGAACTTCGAGCGCTAAAAAACAAACGGTAATTCAGTCGCCATATTGGCGGCTTTTTTAATTACAAAAAAATCTTAGGGGGATTTATTAATGGCAGTTGCACAAACATACGATTTCCAGCAACAAGTTCGTGATATGGCCGCGAACGTAGATTTAATTCTTACAAAGGCGCCGGTTCTTTTCGGTTTGATTGGAACAGGCGAAGCCCTAACGCAAACCAAATTCGAATGGCAGAACGATTACTTGAACAGTGACACAGCAATTGCTAAAGCTGCCGTAGCAGCCGATGCAACCGAAATCCAATTAGACGCAGGCGACGCTCGTAAATTTACAGAGAACGCCCTCGTACAAAACGGACTTGAAGTA
>NZ_JBALMR010000015.1:6346-13783 GCF_036963165.1 Bacillus sp. JJ675
TATGACGCAACTACTCCGGAAGCAATCGAAGCAGGCGGAGAGTTGAAGGTTATCTCTCGTCCTCGTCCAGAAGGTGAGTCCGTACTCAGAAAGAACGAAATCAATGACCGTATTGTATCGTTCAACTACTCTCAAATTTTCACGCGTTATGCTTCCGTTTCTCGTACGCAACAACAAGTTAATACTTACGGAGTTGCTGACGAGCTTGACTACCAGGTTAACTTGCGTTTGCAAGAGATGGTTCGCGAAATTAACAACTCTCTTATTTTCGGTCGTAAATATCAAGGATCTGATGCGGTACCACGTTCTTCAGGTGGCCTATTCGCATTCGCACAAGAACAAGGATCTGCTTCAAAAGATTTCGGCGGTAAGGAAATCACTGCAAAAGGCCTGAACGATGCAATCGAAGAAACTTTCAAACGCGGCGGACGTGTGAACACAATTCTTTGTGCGCCAAACGTTTCCCGTCAGATTACTAAACTTGCGGGCGATACTATCCGTACGACTCGCGGAGAGGGGCAAGTCGGTTATCAGATCATGTCCTTCATGAGTGATCTTCCTGGCGGCGCAGTTTCTCAAGTAGTTGTCGACCAAAACATGCCTAAAGATCGTGCAGTATTGCTTGATCTTGACAATATCAAAGCACGCTACCTGACTCCTATTTACGACCAAGATGCTACAGAACCGGGCGCTGACTACTTCGCACGCGTAATCCGTGGTGAACTTGGTTTCGAAATCAAAAACGCGAAAGAATCAGTCGCAATCCTTTCCGGAATCTCTAAAACTGTTTCCTAATTAACGGGGCCTTTCGAGGCCCTTTTTATTTTGAAAGGGGTGAGGCCGTAAATGGCTTTAAGTAATGAAGACGTACAACGATTGAACCTTATTTCACCGGCTGCAAACGATTTGAAACTCGGTGATATCATCCAAAGTTTACTCGCGGCATCCGGAGGTCCTGTCGAAATTCCAGACGGATCTATCACAACCGAAAAACTAGCGGACGGTGCGGTCCTTAACGCTAAGATCGGCGATGGTTCCGTACAAAACCGGAATATTGGAACCGGAAGCGTTCAAGAAAACAATCTCGGCGCTAAGTCGGTTACTATGGCGAAACTAGGCGATGACGTAACCGCAGCATTAGACGCAAAACTAACCGCATCCAAAGCGGCTACACAAGCGAATAGCACAGCTACAGACGTTGCCGGCATTGTTGCTGACTTTAACGCATTACTTGCGAAACTTAAAACGGCGAAGTTGATGGCGTAATGGCGGAATATAAGACGTTACCAAACTACGAATTTAGCAGAGACGGTCTATACATTGTCTTTAACGGATACGGCGTTTATAAAACGAACGTTGAGAAAGAAATCGCAGCGCTCGATCAATGCGCGCCGTTCATTCAACGCGTGGATAAACCGGCGGCCAAGCCGAAAACAGCGGCTAAACCGAAAAAATAACGGAGGTGATTCATGTGGCGGTTGAAGATCGACTAAGAACGCGTTTATCACGAGTGCCGGGCGTCACAGCGGAAGATATCGCCGCATGGACTGCCGAAGCTGTTAAGGAAAGCGGCCTGAATCCGGAAGAACACGAAAATGCCGTGCTGTTTTGCGCACTCGGAATCGCCTATGAAACGATTGCGTCGGAAGCAGCTCGTTTTTTTAGTTTCGGAGATGGTGAGGAAACGATCGACAAGACGAATATCTTTGCGAATTACTCGCAGCTTGCGAAAGACGCGAAGAAAGATTTCCGTAAACAACTCCGATTACTTACGAGCCAAAGCTTCGCACCAAGGGCGGACGGACGATGAGTAAGCAGGCAGAACTAGAACGGCAGCTTAAAAAGGTGTCGATTGAATATCGGAAGTTTAACGCAGAGCAACAGGAGTTTGCGATTAAGGAGATCGGACGGATTCGATTGGAGATTATCGACATGCTCTCGGAGTACAGCGGCAGCGACGGAATTATTAAGAAGCAGCGCTTGAACAAACTACTTCGCGAGCTTGAGTCGATAGAAAAACTCGTACGAGATACCGGCATGGATGCGCTAAGCAAAGTCATCTCGGATACGGCAGCATTTACGAATGACGGGATCAAAAAATCGCTATCGGACGTTGTTGGTGCCGCAGCGATCTCCGGCGTTGCTTTCGATAAGATCAACAAAAACGTACTGCGGTACATGATTAACCGTCTAGGAGCCGATAATCTCGTTTTGTCCGATCGCGTTTGGAACTTTGCCGGTGATCAGCGCGCCGAGCTTACGAAGGTTATTCGGTCCGGAATTATCCGGGGAGATTCGGTTAATACGATCAGCGCCAACGTGCGGAAAGTCTACGACAATGATGCGTGGAAGATACGACGTTTAGTTGTAACGGAAGGGAATACGGCGCATCGCGTCGCTACGGCCTATTCTGCGCAACAAAGCCAAGTCGTTAAGGCGGTTCGGGTTCATCGCGGGAAGGCAAACCGTCCAGACCACCGATGTACACAGCTTGAACTCGAAGACCGATACGGAATGGGACCCGGCCTATACAAACCGACCGATTCCGAAATCTACATGATGCACATTAATTGCACCGGATATCTGACGTATGAAATCGATCCGAAATACCTTTAGAAAGGCGGTGGCTGCGTGATTGATTCGTATGATATTGCGTTTATGAAGCAAGCGCGTGGAGACATGATCGGAGGGCGGACGCATGAGATTACGGTGGTCTTCGAGAACGGATTCACTACTGATCCGGTTACTGACGAGAAGAAACCGGTATATGACGAGCTAAAGGTTCCGTCCGTAGTTACCGAAATCAGTTCGCAGGTCAAGATCGATCGACAACTTCTGGATAGTATCGATTTTGAGGGCGGAGACATCTGGTTTTCTATCGCTATCGAACTGATTGCGGATATTTACGAAAATATCAAACGCGTTATCTATGACGGAAAAGATTACGAGGTTCTTTCGAAAGACAAGAAAGGAATCGGCGAACGGAATCATGCGGAGTTCGTTGGGAGGCGGATAACGTGAGGAACGGGAGAGTTCGTATTGATATAGAGGGCGTTAACCGAGTTGTTCGCGCCTTGGAGTACGAAGGTCTTGTACGCGATATCGGCAACACGACCGAGGCATACACACGAAAGATGGCGAATGAATCTGCGGGCTATGCTCCGGTTAAGACCGGTAAACTGCGTAATTCTATCGCCGCAAGTCCGGAAGAAATCGACCAAACGACGTGGGAGTATGGTTCAGACGTAGATTATGCGAAGATTCAAGAATATACGAATAAGACGCATAAAGCGTTCATCCGAAAATCCGTTTGGAACAACGAGCTGCCGTATACGGAGAAAATAAACAGACTTGTCCGTCAGTTAGGGCGGTGATTATTACGAAACAGATCGATTTACAATATTCGATTAAGCAACATCTCGCGGAAAAGACCGGCTATAAGGTCGTCTGGATTTATGACGGCGTTACATTGCCGGATACTAAACCGTTTATTACAATCGAACAAATGCAAAATAACACGTCGATGCTTGCGAAGCTTCGCGAGACATTCCGGACGATCTACCACTTTCAAGTCGGAGTTTACGCTAATTCAGCGGCGGAGAGAGCGGACGTTCAGGAGACAGTCCGAAAGATTTTTCTGTTCGATAGATTCAAGTTAATAGATACGGAGGCCCCGAGTAAAGAACTCGGGCTTTTTTGCGTGGATATGACGGCCGAGACGCCTATATCGGCCGAGGATTTATCGGACAAAACGAGCTACCATCGGGTCTTCTTTGATATCGAAGTGGACTCGACGTACCAGGCTTATTAAACAAAGGGGGAGTTAATTTGGCAGTAGAATATCGCGGCGAAGAAATTATATTCGCGGTCGTCATTGATGACGGTACCGGCGAAAAACTTGTGAGGCCGTTTAACCAAACGAGCGGATCAACGAGCACTGAAGCAGATTCAATCGATCTTGATACAAAGGATAAGACTGGGAGTGACTACGGAAAAGTCACTCAATCCGTATCTTTCGAAGGCGTCATCACTGAAGGTGATCCATTTGTTAAGGCGATGAAAAAGAAAATCAGAAATAAAGAGTTCGTTAAAATTTACGAGATTGATACGCGTACCAAAGAAGCTGAAGTCGGGTTGTATATGATTTCTAATTTCGAGCGCGAGTTTAGTAACGGAGACTTCGCGACTTACTCACTTGAGGGATCGCTAAACGGTGAACTTACCGAACAAACACTAACTGAAATTCCGGCGGGTGCGCCTAGCTCGGACAGCGACAATCCAGCGCCCACCACTCCCTAATGCGCCCCAAAATCTATCGTACACGGCTACGGCAGATAGTGTAACGGTGAAATGGGACCCGGTAGATGGGGCGACATCATACAAAGTTTATAGAGGCGAGGCCAAAAACTTAGATGCTGAAGTAGCTGGACCGCCTCATACATTGACAGGTATCACGGCAGATACACAGCTCACGGTTAACGTAACCGCAGTTAATGCGGCCGGAGAATCGCCGATGAGCGAGATCGTTACTCGTACCACAGCATCCTAATTAAACAAATTCGGGGCGCCTTTCGGGCGTCCTTTTTCAATAGGAGGAATCGGAATATGGCACGTTTTGAAATTGAAGGAAACGAATACGAACTCAAGCTAACATATGCAAGTGTTGAATACTTAAACGGACTATACAAAGGCGGCTCATTCGAATTGATCGGGAAGGCTCTTATGGGTGATCTCGAAGCATTTCCGAATATCGTTCATGCCGGACTGTTCCATACCGGAAAGAACTTCTCGATTAAAAAGGTTCGCGCTGCGATCGAAGCAGCAATCTCCGAGGAAAAGATCGATATGGACGAAATTATGAAAATTTCAAACGAGGTTGTTACTAAGAGTTTTTTCTACAAGAAGACGGTCGAAAAAATTCTGAAGAAAGATCCGAAGACGGCCGAATTGATCGCGGATTTACTGAAATAGATGAAGTCTTTCACACTGGTTGGCGCCTTCTCGGAAAATTACCGGACGAGATACGGAAGCTTACTCCGCGTGAATTCTACGTTTTGTTAGATGCGGAAGTAGAGCGGAAGTATGACCGTTTCGAAGAGCACGCGCTAACCGCAATGATGATCGGAAAAGTCAACAACGCGCGGAAACGCATTAAACTTAGCGACCTATTCAAACGCCCGGAAAAATCGGACGTATCAACGCAAAAAGCCGAGGACCTTTATGAGAAACAGCAGAAGGCCAGCGAATGGTTGTCGCAGTTTGAAATCGAATAAGAAAGGAGGGGCTAAATGGCGGACCATACTATTAACGTCCGAATAGGCGCTACGATTACGGATCTAACGCGTGAACTTAACCAAGCGCAAAGCAGGCTAGAAGACTTCGGTTCTCGGCTGTCGAGTATGGGGCAGAACATCGCGGTGGGCTTCGGTGCGATAGCGGCCGGAGTAGGCGGCGGTCTAGGAATGGCGGTTAATAAGGCGATGGACTTTGAGCAGCAAATGTCCAACGTTAAGGCCGTTTCTGGCGCAACTGGTGACGAGATGAAGAAGTTGACGGACTTAGCGGTAGAACTCGGGGCTAAGACGAAGTACAGCTCGTTAGAAGCCGGCCAAGGCATCGAGGAACTCATGAAGGCCGGTGTATCTACAACTGATATCTTAAACGGCGGGTTAGCCGGTGCTCTAGACTTAGCAACAGCGGGCGAGCTTGATCTTTCCGAAGCGGCTGAAATTGCATCGACTGCGCTTAATGCGTTCAAAAACGACAATCTGTCTGTTACAGATGCGGCGAATATGCTTGCGGGTGCAGCTAACGCTTCAGCGACCGATGTTCACGAACTTCGATATGGTCTTTCAATGGTTTCGGCTGTTGCTTCTGGGGTCGGATTGTCGTTTAAAGATACGTCGACAGCTCTCGCTATATTTGCGCAGAACGGTCTTAAAGGATCAGATGCGGGTACTTCACTCAAAACAATGCTGTTGAATTTAACTCCGGCATCAGAAGCGGCTTATGGGCAGATGTTAGACCTCGGCCTAATTACTAAAGACGGATCTAGTATTTTCTATGACGCGAAAGGAAACTTGAAGTCCTTTGCAGAAATAGCGCAGATTTTACAGGATAAATTAAAAGGATTAACAAAAGAGCAGCAACAGGCGGCTTTGAAAACAATGTTCGGTACAGATGCGATCCGTGCAGCGAACATTATGATGAAAGAAGGCGCAAAAGGCGCGAATGCCATGTGGAAGTCGATGTCGAAAGTTACGGCTGCGGAAGTAGCTGCGGAGAAAATGAATAACTTAAAAGGTCAAATAGAAGAGCTTAGCGGTTCTTTTGAAACAGCACAGATTTCGATCGGAAATACACTAATTCCAGTGCTTTCGAAACTAGTTAAATTTGTTCAGAAAGTTGTTGATGGATTCAATAGTCTATCTCCCGGAATGCAGAAATTTATCACGTATGTAGGAGCAACTGTAGCTGTTTTAGCTGGCTTTACTATGGCTGGCGGTTTACTGCTCATGTTCATCGGCTCCGCAGCATCCGGAATTGGCGCCCTAAGTACCGGCCTAGGTCTACTCGCAAACAAATTTAACATGACCAAAAAAGCGCTTTTGTTAGCGATGTTCCAGTTCGGTCTAATCTCCGCCGCAGTCATTGCACTCGGAGTTGCGCTCGTCTACGCCTACAAACACAGCGATGTTATTCGCGAAAAAATCACGGCGTTAGGCGAAGCAATCAGCGGGAAAGTGTCGCCGATGGTCGATAAACTTACGAAGTTATTCAAAGGCCTCGCGGAAACGCTGACCGGAGACTTTACGCAAGGATCGATCGCTCTTCACAATCTTCTGCCGCCTTCTGTTGCGAATGTTGTCGTCAAAGGAGTCGCAATTATCCGAGGCGCATTCGAGGATCTGAAGAAGACGATCACCGACGCATTTAACGGAGATTTTTCAGGATTAGCGGAATTTATTCCGAATATCATCGGAATCATAATCGGCGGTATCCCGGGATTGATGGTCGCAGGATCGAAATACTTGCCAGCGATCGCGAAAGGTATCGAGCAGAATATGCCGAAGATTCTCGAAACAGCGACTAAAGCCGTTGATTCTTTCGTTAATATGATCGTAAAAAATCTACCGAAGATTTTAGAGTCGGGCGTCAAGATTATCGAGGGATTGCTTAACGGATTCACTAAGGCATTGCCCGGTATTCTATCGTCAGCAACACAGATTATCAATTCGCTCGTTCAGGCGTTTGTTACGCTAATACCTCCGTTGGTTGGTGCCGGAGTATTAATCATTACGTCTTTGATCCAAGGAATAGTCGAGGCGCTACCACAGATTATCCAAGCGGCAACAACAATGCTGACGACGCTGATTAATACGATCGTAACGCTTATGCCGATGATTATCCAGGCCGGAATACAAATTTTAAATGCGT
>NZ_JBALMR010000016.1:0-11017 GCF_036963165.1 Bacillus sp. JJ675
CTGCGTTGTCCTTATTGGCGGTCCCTTTCACAGGGCTGAACTTTCCGACGTCTTTCACCAGTTTTTCCCCCATTTTTTTTGACGTCAAAAACTTCAAAAACGCCATCGCTTCTTTCGGATGTTTTGTTTTCGATGAGATCATAAAGCCTTCCGGCGCTCCCGTTAACAGATCTGAGCTCCCTTTTTGCCCGGAAATTTCGGGAAATGAAAACAAGCCGAGATTGACGCTGCCATTGACAAGCTTAATTTCCGAAGTCTCCGCGTAGATCATTCCCGCCTTCCCGCTCTTAAACTGCTGTCTCACATATTCGTGGTCGACGGAATTTACATGTTTCGTAAAATAAGGCAGGAGCTCCTGCAATTTGGCCAGCGCATCGACATATCCTTGATCTGTGAAACTGGCATTTTCCGTATGATAGTCTGTCTCTCTCGTTTTTGCATCGACAAGCCTCTGGTTCAGCGTTCCGATATAGTGGGATATCGCCCATGTCGCTTTTGCGCCGAATGCGATCGGTGTATAGCCGTTTTCTTTCAACACCTTTGATGCGTGAATGAGCTCGTCCCACGTTTTTGGAGGAGAAAGGTTCAGCTTTTTGAAAATGTCTTTGTTATAAAAAAATTCTTTGGAAGCCATCTGCCATGGGACGCCGTATCTCTTGCCCCCGGCGGAAAACGGCTCGATCTGTGATTGCAGGAGCCGCCCGGACCACTTCTGATCCTCTTCATAATATGAGGTGAGATCAAGCGCCCTGTCCCCTTGGATGATTTTTCTGGCGAATTCATCGCTCGAGGCAAAATAAATATCCGGAGGCTGGCTTGTCCCGAGCATGACTTTGATCTTATCCTTGTAAGAATCGTTCAGCACCGCTTCCGTTTGGATCGAAACATCGGGATGGCTGGCTTCATATTCTTTGACGGCTTCTTCGAAGAAGCTTTTTTCCGGCTCTTTCGGCCAGCGGTGAAACAGTTTTAAGGTGACCTTCCCCGACCCGGAGCCCGAACTTTGAAAACCCGAGCAGCCGCTTGCAAGCAGCATGGCAGCGACAGCGGCGATAACAAATACATACCTCTTTTTCAAATGAAAACCCCTCCTTTTGTACAGATAAGGCGGGACGGCACCCGCGGGGCCGCCACGCCGTTTAGGAAAATTCATGATGTTATATAATGTTATATCAATACTCAACTTTCCACATATACCGTCTTGTCGTCAGCGGATGGTTCCGCGCTTCAGCCAAAGCGTCGGCATACAGGCGCAAGACGCGGTTCAGCACGAGCGGGGCGAGATAGCCTTTTACGTCATCGCTGATTCCGTCAAAATCGTAAGCTTTGGCATCGAGAACCGTCAGCTTTTTGCCGTATCGTTTTGAGAAAGCGAGCGCCCGTTCTTCGAGCGGCCTCGTTTCATCCAAACCGAGCAGAATGATGAACGGCACCGACTCATCGATAATTTCAAACGGACCGTGAAAATATTCGCCTGCATGAATGGCCTGCGAATGAATCCATTGCATTTCCATGAGGATGCAGATGCTGTACGAATAAGCGACGCCATAGTTTGCACCGCTTGCCATCGTATAAATGACCTGCTCCTTCTGATGGGTTTCGGCAAATTGCCGCGCGTTTCCGTCTTCTTTTTCCAAAGCCTGTTCATAGACTGCCTGAAGCTTGTCCAACCCGTCGATCGCCTGTTCAAATTTCGGATGGTTTTCCAATACTTGCAGCACTCCGAAAACAATTTGGTATAAGACGCCGTAATTCGTATTGATCGCGAGGGCTTCTTCCCCCCAATCGTATTGAACGGCATACTCTGCCGCCTCAGCCAAAGGAGAATCCGGCTTAAACGTCATGGCGATCGTCAGCGCCCCTTTGCTTTTTGCAAAACTTGCGGCTTTTACGGTTTCCGGCGTGTTTCCGGAGTGAGAGCACAAAATGACGAGCGATTTTTCTCCGAGCTGGACGGGATTGCGCTGAATAAATTCGTTTGAGCTGTAGAGGTCGGAGCTGATCGCTTTTGACTCTCTGTCAAACACGTATTTGCTCGGATACATAATCGCGGAAGAACCGCCGCATGCGACAAAGAAGACGTGATCGACCGTTTTTCCTTTCAAATCGTGCAAAAAAGCTTGAACTTTCGGGTTTACTTTTGCCGTTGCCTGACTGCTCAATTCCTTCACTCCTATTCTTATATTATATAACGTTATATAACATTATATATTGTTATATTAGCGGCGCAGAAATGCACCTGTCAATATAGTTTTCTGAAATTTTAAAAAATAAATAAAAAGCACTGTATGTAGTGCCTTTTCTTCAAATCTCCGATTTTTTCGCCAAAACCGATTTTACCGCTTGTTCGATTTCCTTATATCCGGTGCATCTGCAAATGTTCGAATCGAGCCACTCTCTGATCGTTTCGTCATCTGCCTCAGGATGGGTTTCCGCGAGCAAATGGCAATTCATGATAAACCCCGGTGTGCAATAGCCGCATTGAAAAGCGAAATGACGTACAAACGCCTGCTGAATGGGCGCCCCCTCCAAGCCCTCGACCGTGACGATTGTTTTGCCGGTGCATTCGGCCGCAAGCATGAGACACGACTTCATCGGCCGTCCGTCGAGTGAGACCGTGCAGGCCCCGCAGTCTCCGTTCAAGCAGCCTGGCTTTGCCCCGGTTAATCCGAGCCTTTCTCTGAGAACGTATAAAAGGGTGTCGGCATGCCTGATCATGACCTCTCTTTCCTCTCCGTTTATGTGAAGCGTGATATCAGTTCTTTTCCCATTTGTCATATTCATCACCTTTTAATATGCTGAAAATATCAAACAGCGTATGTTTGATTACGAATTTGCGATACTCAGCAGACCCTTCGGTATCATCCAAAACCGGTTCGGGCAAATGGCGGATCGCCTGCTGAACCCTGTCTTCAACCGGCATATTCGGATCATTTAAAGCCGCTTCAACCTGCTTTGACCGAAAAGGAAACGGACTAACGCCGCTGAATGCGACGCGGACCCGGTCATCCACCCGAATGGCTGAAGCGGTTACTAAAGGATAGCCCGTTTCCCATTGCTGACGCACTTTGATGCTGGCATACGGCAGGTTGATATACCGTTTTTCGGTCAGGAGAAAAACGAGCAATTCCCCTTTTTTCAGCTGCAGCTCTTTGTTGAACACCTCATGAATCGGATAGACGTTCATCCCGTCCCCGCCCAATGTCATGATTTTGCTGTCAGTTAACAAAAACGGCAAAACGGCTTCACGGTAAAAAATCTGCCCGCAAATGTTGCCGCCCAGCGTAATTTTGTTGCGCGCGGTGCGATCTGCGACTTCCCTCGCGGCTTTGCCCAACAAAGGAAAAACGCCGCTTTCCGCAACTTCCGTCAACGTCAGGGCAGCGCCTAACACAAGGTGGTTCTGCTCATATTGCATGGCCCTGCATTCGGGTATTTCTTTAATATCGATGACCGCCTTCGTATGCATCAAGTCTAAACGGCCGAGCGTGATGTGCTCTGTGCCTCCCGAGAAATAGGAAGGCTGCTTCTCCTCCCTGTCAAGTCTTTGAAACAGCCGGGCCGCTTCCTCTGCCGATTCAGGCCGGTAATATTCAAAATCAAACGGAATCATGTTTGCCCTCCTTCATCTTCCAAATCAGCTCCGGAATGAGAGGCAGCTCATTTAAGGGAACGCCCGCAGCTATCGTCAAACTATTCGCCAAAGCCGCCGGCATGCCGAGGATTCCGTGTTCTCCGACTCCCCTCGCCCCATACGGTGCGTCAAGCTGAGGCGTCTCAACAAAATCAACGACATATTCCGGATGCTCGCCATAGCGAATCGGCCTGTATGTTCTGAGCTGATGATTTAACACCCTTCCAAACCCGTCAAACCAAAACGTTTCCCGTCCGGCGAACGAAAGCCCCATGCTCATCGCACCCATAACCTGGCCTCTCGCCATTTTTTCATTTAAGACTCTACCGATGTCAACTACGGTTACCGCTTTTAAAATACGGTACCTGTAAGTTCTTTTATCAAATTCAACCTCCACTCCGTGGGCAGTGACCGTCCATTCGGGCCCCGGTTTCCCGGCCCCGGTTTCAGGATCCAGAAGCGTTAAATGCCTCAGCATGTAATTGCCGCGCCCGATGATCTGTCCGCCGACAGAATTGCCGTTCGGATATTGATAACCGTATACAATATCTTTAAAATTCAGGCCTATTTTCGGATCATCCCTTAAAAACACCCGGCCGTATGCAACCTCGATATCCGACTGCGGCGCTCTTAATGCGCATGCGGCTCTTTCTTTCAATTGGCGGATGACGTCATCTGCCGCTTCCAAGAGCGCCCTGCCCGCCATAAACGTTCCCCGGCTGGCGACCGTTTTCCAATGCTCGGGCGTCGTCTGTGTATCGACTTCCATTCGGACATAAATTCGACTCGGGTCCATTTTTAAGCGTTCAGCCAAAAGCTGCGTCAATATCGTTTTTGTTCCCGTTCCGATTTCCACAATTCCCGACATTACATTGACGCTGCCGTCAGGATTAAATGTCAGGACAACGCCTGAACTGGCATTCAGATCAATCGTTGACGTTTTCCAGCCGCAGCTGATTCCTTTTGCCCTGACCTTGTGCCCCTCCAATTCGATTCTCTCGCCTTCATTCCAGTTCATCAATTCTTTCAGGCGGTCAAGGCATTTCGGCAGATTTCCGACATTGCTCGGATTCAGCAGCACGCGGGTAGGCGTCGTATCCCCGGGAAGAATCGCATTTTTTCGGCGAAACTCCAAAACGTCCATCCCGAGCTTCCGCGCCAAAATATCCATCGTCCGTTCGAGCGCAAACAGCAGCTCTGAATGGCTGAAACCCCTAAAAGGCCCTGCATACGGATGGTTCGTATACACGCACAATGAATCGCACCACAAATTGTCGATCCTGTACGGTCCTGTACAATCGACTGCTGCCGCCCGGCTTAAATCGGGCGACTTATCGGCATACGCCCCGCCGTCGAATAAATAAAGCAATTCTGCCGCTGTTATGATTCCGTCCCTTGAGCAGCCAAGCTTGATTTTTGCATCCAGTCCGATATGGCAAGGCGACGTCAAAATATCCTCTTCCCTCGTGTTCAGCAGCTTCACAAGGCGGCCGCCAACCGCTTTTGATGCTAAATAGGTGAGAAATTCCTGCTGAACGGATGCCTTTCCGCCGTATGCGCCCCCTACAAGAGGAGTGTGAACGATCACTTTCCCGACTTCTTCGCCAAAATATAAACTGATTAATTTTTTTATCATATACGGCGCCTGGGAAGACGACCAAATCACGACCGTCCCATCCGTACGGATCTCACATAATGAACACCTCGTTTCCATCGCCGCATGGTCTGAAGGAGAAAACGAAAAAGACGCTTCTGCCGTCACATCGCTTTCAGCCCAGCCTTTTTCTATATTCCCTTTTCGGATTTTTGTCCGGTTGGCGATATTTGTGCCGGGTTCAGGGTACACGTTGACCTGCAATTGATATTGTTCGACGTTTTCATGAACGAGCGGTGCATTTCTCAAAAGCGCCTGAGTAGGAGAGTTGACGACGGGAAGAGGATGATATGACACCTTGATCATGTCCGCCGCCCGCTTGGCCTGTGCGGGAGTATCTGCGACAACAACGGCTACGGGCTCCCCGTGATACCTGACCTTATCAGCCGCAATCGGAGGACGGTCACGGATTTCTTCCCCGACGAGCGGGTAACGGCCGCCTGTCAGAACGGCGCGCACTCCGGACATCCTCCGTGCGGCGGAAGTGTCAATCGCCTTGATCCTGGCATGTCCGTACGGGCTGATCACGGTGCGGGCATAAAGCATGCCGGGTGTCGCAATATCGCCTGTATAATTCGCTTTACCGCTCACCTTTTGCAAGGCATCTTTGCGCAGAACACTTTTGCCTATGACTGTCACTAACGCCCCTCCTCCTCATTCATTTTTGCAGCATGGCAGCGAGCAAGATCATAATCCGCAGGTGTATCGACATCCATAAAGTACAGGGGATTGCTGTATGATTTAAGCTTCCCTGCGTTCCGGCCCTTGTTCCTGATGATTTGCCGGGCCCCTTCATCACCGCGGAGCTTCATCAGCGCAGGGAGCGCTTTCTTTGAAAAGATGACAGGAGGCCTCGGAATATCTTCATAGCACGACGCAACAAAGTATAAAAACGGCTTTTTGCGGAATAAAGAGAGCAGCTCATCGATCACATCCCCCGTAATGAACGGCTGGTCAGCAAGCAGAATCATCGCCCCATCGGCATCAAAAGCTTCGGCCCTTTGCAAACCGCACCGCAAAGAGCCGGCTTGCCCCTCACTATGATGCCGGCACGGAACATGGCTCCACTTTTCGGCATACGGCCTTAAGAAAAAGGACGGGCTGAGCCATGCCAAAGGGTCGCCCGGTTTTGTGACAACGAAAATGTGGTCCAATTTTGAATGCAGGGCTGCTTTTAAAGCTTTGCTTCCGAGACACTCTCCTCCAAACGGCAATAAAAGCTTGTCGCGGTCCATCCGTTCGCTTGTGCCGGCAGCCAAATAAACGCCCGCAATTTTCGCTTTTCTCATCCTTTCGCGGCTTCCTGAATGAGTTCCCCGGCAATGCTGATCGCGATTTCCTGCGGTCCGCGGGCGCCGATGGGCAGCCCGACCGGTGAATGAAGCCACTCCGGAATTTCCTCTGTCTGCAGAAGCCGCGCCGTTCTTTTCTGCGGTCCTAAAATCCCGGCATAGCGCAAAGGACGCTTCTTCAAAAGGGAAAGAATCTCTTGATCCCTTTGAAAATGGTGAGTCATGATAACGACATAATCATCGCTGTTCAAATCGAGCTTTGGCACGATGTCTTCAGGAAAACCGACGGCCAATGCGGCTGCTGAAGGAAAATACTCCGCCCGGCAAAATGCCGGTCTCCAATCGCATACGGTAACAGAAAAGCCGATTTCCGCAGCAAATGAAACGAGCGGCCTTGCATCAGGCCCCGCCCCGAAAACGATGAGGCGCGGTTTCGGCCGGTATAAATGGAAATAGGTGCACATCGGCGCATCTCCGACTAGCTGGATTCCGCTTGCCCTTTTATTTTCCGGCATTTTGATCTGATGTTCGTCAATATTTCCAAACGTCTGACCAGTCGCTGTAAAAAAACCGTATCCCGTCTGTTTGAAATCATTTGTTAATTCCTTCACATGCTGGACGGGTATCCCGCTGTCGAGAAACTCCTTCACAATTCCAAGGTACTTTTTCAGCTTCTCATCAACCGGTTCCAGCAAAATATACAGCACGCCGCGGCAGCACGCCCCCTGCCCCCATGTCAGATCGTCTTCAGCTTTCATATCATATGTAAAGGTATCGGCTTCTCCCTTATTTAGCACGTTGACCGCCCGCAACGCAAGGTCGTCCTCGAGGCATCCGGCACTCAGCATCCCGATCCGGGTGCCGTCTTCCTGAAAAAGCATCACGGTTCCTTCTTTTAAATACGCGGATCCTTCCACATGGATGATCGTTGCAAGGACGCTTTTCCGGGCTGATCCCTGTATCGCTTTAAGGATGCTGTGAATGCTTTCCATGAAGGCACCTCCCGAGTATGTACTGCATTCTTTTCATTTATATTGGCTGAACCTGTGTTTTAAAACTTTATTTTCATAGAAAAAGAAAAACGTTCACTCCTTTTAATGAGTGAACGCTTTTGATCATGCTATTCGAGCGCGCCGGCCGGGTCATACAAACTGATATCGATCTCCACTTGCTCCTCGAGGGCGAGCTTTGCCAGCTCAGCTCCCAAAAACGGTCCTGACGTCAGCCCTGAAGCGCCAAGCCCGTTGGCGACCAGTAAACCTTCCATCCCCGGCAGGGAACCGATCACCGGAAGGAATCCAGGGGTGAACGGCCTGAAGCCGACCCGCGCTTCAAGCATTTCCCCGTGTTCGAGACCCGGGGCTACAGACAGCGCCTTTGCAAAAATTTCGTGGAGCCCTCCGGCTGTTACCCTGCAGTCGCCAAGTTTAGGATCATTTTCATGGGTCGCTCCGGCGACAACCCTCCCGTCTTCAAACGAAAGGATATACTGGTCATTCGGCGGCATCACGACCGGCCAGCTTCCCGTATCAAAGCCGGACAAACGGAGATGAACGATTTGCGCCTTTTGATGCGTGACCAGAAAACTGACGCCAAGCGGGTTCAGCAGTTCATTGGCCCAGGCGCCTGCTGTGATAAGCACCTGATCGGCGTATACCTTTCTTTCATCAGCTTTAATCCCTGTGACACGACCGCTTTCATACAGCAGTTCGGCATGTCCCTCGATCACGGAGGCTCCGTGTTTTTTTGCCGCGTTCACAAGCGCACGCCGCAGCGCTTTTCCATTCACCCGCGCCGCCCCGCTGATATGTACCGAACCGTACCCTTCCGCCAAAGGCGGAAATAAGCGTTTTGTTTCGTCAGGCGTCAAGCGGGTGATCTCGCCGATTTCCGGCGCATCCTGACGCCTTTTATGCGCCCGCTCGGCCATCTGCTCCAATTTCCGCTCGTCTGTATGGAGGCTGATCGCGCCTGTTCGTTTGTATCCCGTATCCGTTTCGCCATCGTCTTCCAATTGTTTAATTAAATCCGCATAGTATTTCGCCCCGCCTTTGGCCAGCTTGTACCACGCCTGATTCCGGCGCTGCGACAGCCAGGGGCAGACGATCCCCGCCGCGGCGTCCGTTGCCCGTCCCTGATCGCGGCGGTCAATCAAAGTCACATCGGCACCCTCTTTTGCGAGGTGATACGCGGCGGATGCACCGAGTATTCCTGCGCCGACAACGATCAATTTCTTCATCTTTAAAACACCTTTTTCATTTCTGATTATTATACAAATATACCGGATAAAAGCGGCTGAATACAACCCGGACGTTAACCGGCGGCCACCGAAATCACCCCCAGCACCATTAAAACCGCGGCGATGACGCGCACTCTCCCAAAGCCTTCAGAAAGCAGCACAGATCCCATAATCGTTCCGATTAAAATACTGATCTCGCGGATCGGGGCGACTTGACTGACAGGAGCAAAAACCATCACGCTCAAAGCTAAAATATACGCGCCAATGAATTAAAAATTCCCACTCCGGCCGCTTCCAGCCGATGATTCTTCCATTCAGACCGGACGCCATTCCAATTCTTCACCGCATAAGGCGTCAAGATGATCAGCCGGCCGATCGTATTAAAATAATCCAACAGCAGCGGCGGAATGAGAAAATGGCTGACCGCTGCTTTATCAAGGATCGTATAGCCTGCGATGATTGCCCCGACGGCCAATCCGTAAAGGATCGGGATGAGCGCCCCCGCCTCCTTTAACTTTTTCATTCCTCCCGTAAAAAAGAGAATGCTCGTCACAATCAAAAGAATGCCTATGAGCGTAACATGTGTCATTTTCTCATGAAAGATGATCACCGCCAGCACACACGTAAGAAGCGGTCCTGTGCCTCTTGCGATCGGGTAAACCAGGGATAGATCACCGATACTGTACCCCTTTTGGAGGACGAGAAAAAACGCCAGATGACTAAACACGCTCGCCATGATCAAAACCGTTTGCCACATTCCGATTTCAGGTTTTTCATATAAGATGACCCCTATCGCCAAAGGACTGTAAAAAACGGCTGCGATGGCAGTAAACAGCCATATAAACGGAACCCCGCCATCGGCTTTTTTAGAAAGGTAGTTCCAAGAAGCGTGGATGAAGGCTGATAATAATAACAAGGATAGCCCAACTGCCGTCATGAAACACTCCCCCTAATCCGGTTTCATTCGGTATACTCTCTTTTTAAAATAGACATGAAGCGAATCGTATCCATCTCCATTTTTGATACATTCTCTAAAATGTCCCTTCCAGCACAAAGCCCTGCTTTTGATAAAGATGGAGTGCGCGTACATTGTCTTCTTTGACATCAAGCCATAAACGATTGGCGTTGTACACACGAAATGCCCAATTCTTTATGATTCTGAATGCTTCTTTTCCATAGCCCATGCCTTTTTTGGCAATCGTAATTCTTCGCAATTCAAGGCTCTTATTCGGGTTTTTTAGACCGGCGATGATCATATATCCGACCGGTTCATGACTCAATCGCTCTTAATGATAAGGTGCAGGATGTCTTTGTCCTCTAACGCCTTTTTATGTATATCGATAGACCAGGGAATAATGAAACGGGCATTTTCCTGATCAGCTTCCAGCCGGCATACAAACTCCAAGTCGTTTACAGTTGAATACCGCAAGTTGATGATTTTCGAATCGTCCAACATGTGAATCACCTCCATGATGTTATGGAACAAACTCTTCATTTATTGTAGCATTTTTACATTTTGATTTTGCTGGTATTCTTTACTCACAATATAGAAAAAGTTCGGTGGGCGGAAAACATGAAGCAAATTCAACTGCGGCATGAAAGCGATAAGTGGGTAAAGAGGGTTACGGATATAGTTTACAAGGAGTTTGTCGCAGCTTCCGGCAGCGAGTGCTGATGTATTGTCTTTCTTTTCGAATGCCCATTCAGAAACGCTCCCGGTCACATTTATTGCGATCATTGATGACGAATGCGCGGGAACGGTTTCGGCATTTGAACATGACTGCAAAGAACGGCCCGAGTACAAGCCCTGGCTGGCATCGCTTTTTGTCGAACCGGCCTGCCGCAGCCTGGGCATCGGCCACACATTAATAGAAGCGCTGCTGTCCCGCTTATACCGAAGTGTATTTGAAGACCGAGCATGCATCGGATTATTGCAAAAAGAGGGGCTGGATTTTCGCCTGAGTCTTTGGCGGATGTCGATATATTTAAAAATACATGCTTGTATAAAAAAAAAGACGTGAACTGAAGTCACGTCTTTTTTGATCCAATAAGGCCATCTACAAAAAGGAAAGGAAAAGCAAAGGCGCAAGATTTCAATATTTGTACCATACCCAAAGCTTTTGATTATACTTTTTGTATACCCGGTTCCCTTAATCTTATATATTATTTTCCCCGACCAATTTTTTAAACTTATAAAG
>NZ_JBALMR010000017.1:0-4434 GCF_036963165.1 Bacillus sp. JJ675
TTGACAGGGTGCAGATCACGGTGCAAGGCCTTTTTGGTTTTATTTTCTGATTACGATTTCAACTCGCCTGTTTTCCTTCATATGGCTCTCCGTCCGATTATCCCTGACCGGCTTCGTATCGGCATATCCGACCGCCAGAAAGCGTGAAGAGTCGAGTTTTTCTTTTGACGTAAAATAGCCGATGACCGTGCTGGCTCTTGCTGCAGAGAGCTCCCAGTTGGACGGAAATCGGTATGTGGAAATCGGCCGGCTGTCTGTATGCCCCTCCACATCGATCTGGTTGGGCAGCGATTTAAACAATACCGCCATTTTGTGCAATAGCGGGTAAGCCTGATTTTTAATTTCCGCCTTTCCGGAATCAAAGAGAACCGCCTCCTGCAGGACGAGGACGACGCCCCGTTCATCGCGCTTTGCGGTAATCAGGCGTGACAGCCGGTTTTTTTCAATATAGCCGCTGATTTTCTTTAATAAATCATCTTCGCTTTCGCCCGGCATGCTCTCTCCGCCGCCGGCTTCCGCGGCCGCCTTTTTGTCCCCTCTCTCCTGAAAAGAGCCGACAGCGGTCTTGAATTTTTGCAAATCGATTTGCGACATCGAAAACAGTAAAATAAAGAACACGAGAATCAGCGTAATCAAATCGGTAAAGGTAATCATCCATGACGGCGATTTGCGGCCGGCTTCGCGTTTTCGTCTCTCGTGCCTAAGCTTCATGGGCCTTATCCTTTACGTTTTCCGCATGCTTTTTTCTCCATTCCTCTTTGGAGCTGAATACGACGAGCTGGCTTTCAAGATTGCGGGGGTTTCTTCCCGACTGAACGCCGATGATCCCTTCGATCATGACCTGCTTCTTAAAGATCTCGGCTTCCGTCTTTTCTTCAAGCTTTGCGGCGATTGGAATAAACAGCATGTTGGACAACAGCGAGCCGTAGAGTGTCGTCAAAAGGGCGACAGCCATATTCGGGCCGAGGGTTTCCGGTTTGTTCAGATTTTTGAGCATCATCACCAGTCCGACGAGAGTACCGATCATGCCCCATGCAGGCGCATATTCTCCCGCTTTTTCAAAGATTCTTCTTCCCTTTCTGTGCCTTTCTTCCATCGCCGCAATTTCCGAGTTCATGACGTTGCGGATCGTCTCTTCATCCCACCCGTCAATGGCAAGCAGCAAGCCTTTTTTTAAAAACGGATCTTTCATTTCGCCGATTTCGGCGTCCAATGATAGAATTCCCTGTTTTCGCGCCTGTTCGGAAAGGGTGACAAACGTTTTGACCAAATCTCTTATGTCGTCATCTTCCGAAACAAACACCTGCTTCAGGACGGCCGGCGCTTTTTTTAAATCCTTCGGAGAAAAACTCATAAAAACGGCTGCGCATAATCCGCCCGTCACGATAAAAAAAGACGTTACATCGATAAACGAATAAAATCCGGAAAGGCCTGCTCCCGAAATCACGCCGACCGTCAAAATCAGCATGCCTAACATAAATCCGACAGGTGTAAGATAATCAAAACGTTTCATCTTTTTGCATTCTCTCCACTCACGTAAAAGAAAGCAAGATCTTCACGAAAAAAACCGTGAAAACTTGCTTTCTTTCTTGTTTTATTTTTTATGATTTCGTTGATTGTCTTTGTTCGATCCGATGCGGAAGCTGAACGATATGCTCTTCGACCTCTTCCTTGTTCATCAGCTTTGTTAACAGCCTCATCGCTACGGCACCGATGTCATATGTCGGCTGAACGACCGTCGTCAGCTGCGGACGAACCATTAATGACAGGCGCGTATTGTCAAATCCGACCACTTCAAGGTCTTCCGGAATCGATAATCCTTTGTCCTGTGCGGCATGAATGATTCCGAGCGCCATCTCATCTGTTGCAGAAATGACGGCCGTCGGTTTTTCATCAAGCTTCATGAGCGCATCAAGCGCCTCCATGCCGGAATCGTACGTATAGTCTCCTTCTACGACGAACTCTTCCTTAAATTCGAGACCTTTATCCTGCAAAGCCCTTTTAAAGCCTTGAAGCTTTTTCGCCTTATTGATCGGCTCCTGCATCGGTCCTGATACAAATGCCAAGCGCTTGTGGCCGTTTTCGATCAGCATGACTGCGGCGTCATATAAAGCCTGTTCATAATCGATCGCAACAGAAGCCGTTTCCCCTTTTTCTTCGACAGACGCTGCAAGCACGATCGGAACCGGTGACCGTTTAAATTCTTCAACGTGCTCGTCCGTGACGTTCCCGCTCATGAACACGATGCCGTCGACCTGCTTGCCGAGCATCGTATTAAGCAGGTGCAGCTCTTTGTCCATGTTTTGGTCAGAGTTGCTTAAAATAATATTGTACTTGTACATTGTGGCAATATCTTCGATTCCCCTTGCCAGCTCTGCATAAAAGATGCTTGAGATATCGGGAATAATGACGCCGACGGTTGTCGTTTTCTTGCTGGCGAGTCCTCTTGCGACGGCGTTTGGACGATAGCCGAGACGCTCGATTGCTTCAAGCACCTTTTTTCGGGTTGTCGGCTTTACGTTCGGATTCCCGTTCACGACTCTGGAAACCGTCGCCATGCTTACATTTGCTTCACGTGCGACATCATATATTGTAACATTACTCATTTTTTTACCACTCCTTCAACTGGGTACAATCTTTTTCTATAGCATAAACATTTTCATGTAGAGAAATGTCAAAATGTAAAACTTTATGTAAAATAAGCAAAGATTAAGTTTACATTATTTTTCATTAATATTCAAACAAAAAAAGCGCTCTCCTGAAATTATACACGGTTTTACCTAATATGAAAACGTTCCCTTTATTTTTATAATTAATTTAAACGCAAAAATCGCGTCATGTTATGAAAATAAGAATTTTTTTCGACAATTTTTAGTATGCACAAAAAAAGACCGCTTATAAAAGCGGTCCCAGTTGAATGAAGCTTTATGCTTTTACTTGTACAAGCGGCTTCAGCTCATTCAGCCATTTTTCGAATGTCGGGATATCCATTTGCTGTGCGGAATCTGAAAGGGCAACAGATGGATCTGGATGAACTTCCGCCATTACGCCGTCAGCCCCGATAGCAAGCGCTGCTTTTGCCGTTGGAAGCAAGAGATCGCGGCGTCCAGTTGAATGAGTGACATCCACGAATACAGGAAGATGTGTCTCCTGTTTAAGAATCGGTACAGCCGAAATATCGAGCGTGTTCCTGGTCGCTGTTTCGTACGTTCTGATTCCGCGCTCGCAAAGAATGATTTGATCGTTTCCTTGGGAAATGATATATTCCGCTGCATTGATGAATTCCTTCAGTGTTGCGGCAAGACCGCGTTTTAAAAGGACCGGCTTTTTCACAGAGCCTGCCGCTTTTAACAGCTCAAAGTTTTGCATGTTGCGAGCGCCGATTTGGATGACGTCAATGTAATCGATCGCTTCTTCAATATGCTGCGGATTTACGATTTCGCTGATGACGGCGAGATCATATTCGTCAGCTACACGCTTTAAGATCTTTAAGCCTTCAACACCGAGGCCCTGGAAGTCATACGGGCTTGTACGCGGCTTGAATGCTCCGCCGCGAAGCAGTTTCAGGCCTTGTTTTTTTGCAGCCGCTGCGACTTCGGCTACTTGATCATAGCTTTCAACGGCACACGGGCCGATAATGAATCTTTGTTCGCCGTCGCCGATTGTTTCGCCTTTAATATTGACAATCGTATCTTCAGGCTTCTTCTTCCGGGAGACGAGAAGAGCCTTGCTGTGGTCATCTTCCTGAAGCTCAAGTCCGGCTTTAAAAATCTCTTTGAATATATGCTGAATGGTAGAATCTTCAAAAGGGCCGTCGTTGTTTTCAATGATGCTGTTCAGCATCGCTCTTTCCCTCACAGGATCATAGCGGTTAATTCCTTGCGCTTCTTTCGCTTTGCCAATCTCCTGAACGATTCTGCCCCGTTCGTTAATCAACTTCAAAATCTGCAAGTTCAATTCGTTCGCCTGCTGCCTCAGCAAATCCAGTTCAGTATTGCTCATGTTTTCCATCCTTTCTTTTTGGCCTCACCCTATGAAAATAAGAATGATTCAATTATTAGGGTTTATTATAAACAATGTTTGTTGAATTGTCACGAAAAAATTCTTTATTACCCAAACGCTTTTAAGTGATAAAGTATGATATGCAGTTTATCCCTTGTCTGTGCGGGTTTTTTACCTTCGACAAATAAAAAAAAGAATCTGAGATTGATTCTTTAACTTGATCGAGCGTATAACCGCTGCAAATCGGTCTCTGCTTTATATATCCGCTGATTTTAAGAACGGCAAAAAAAGACCAAGACGCTGTATGATATGCTCCCCTAAAGGTAGACAGATGAAATAAAAAAATCTGTTTGCCTTGGGGGAGTTTTTTCATGGCTGGAAAATGGTTTTCAAAAGAAGAAAAATTGAATATTCTATCAGAATGTGATCAGG
>NZ_JBALMR010000018.1:0-33841 GCF_036963165.1 Bacillus sp. JJ675
GACCATGCTTCAAGCTGAATGCCGTGCGCCTTGCAAAATGAATGCAGCTCTTTTTGAGTCAGGCGCGGATGATACTCCACCTGGTTGACCATCGGCATGATTTCAGCGTCTTTCATCAAGTCTTCAAGATGATGGATTTGAAAATTGCTGACGCCGATCGCTTTGACGCGCCCCGCTTTGTAAAGGGCCTCCAGCGCTCTCCACGCCTCTTTATAGCGGCCTTCAACAGGCCAGTGGATCAAATATAAATCCAAATCATCAAGCCCGAGCTTGCTGAGGCTCTTCTCATAGGCTGCGATTGTCTCCTCATAGCCCAAATCCTCATTCCATACCTTTGATGTCACAAAGAGATCCTCGCGCGAAATGCCCGCTTCTTGTAAACCTTGGCGGATGCCTTCTCCGACTCCCTCTTCATTTCCGTATATCGCTGCTGTGTCAATGCTCCGATAGCCGTGATTAATCGCCGTCTTTACGGCATTTACCAGCTCCGGGCCTTCTTCCACTTTAAATACCCCGATGCCAAACCAAGGCATTTTTACTCCATTATGCAATTCTGTTCGATCCTGTAAATGTTTTGCAGTCATCATTGACCTCCTGTTTTCGTTTATTTTTTTAAATGCAGTCCCGCAGAGACTCTTGCAGCACCGGTCCCTGTTTTTTCTCTTTTCGTTCGAGCATAAGGCTCACGCCTGTAAGCAGAACGGCACAGACAACCATGACTCCCCCGGTCCATGGGGCGTGGATGATCCCGATCGACTCCGTTATGATGCCCCCTAAGTAGGAGCCGATGGCAATGCCTGCGTTAAATGCTGCGATATTGACGGCGGATGCGACATCCACCGCACCCGGTACGAACCGTTCAGCAAGCATGACGACATAGACCTGCAGCCCCGGAACATTCATAAAAGCCAGCAAGCCCATTAACATGATCGTTATCAAGCCCGCAACCTTAAAAGGCGCTGTAAACGTCAAGGCGAAAAGCACGGCCGCCTGGGCGATGAACATATAAAACAATGCAGCCAGCGGCTTTTTGTTTGCAGCCTTTCCGCCGATGATGTTGCCGATTGCGATCGCAATTCCGTACACGAGCAAAATAAGTGCGACGGCCTCCTGTTTAAAACCTGTGACATGCTGAAGGAGCGGGGATAAATAAGTGAAAACGACAAACGTGCCGCCGTACCCCAAAGCCGTAATGATAAATAAAAGCAATAAGCGGACATTGGTCACAAGCTTAAACTGACTTCGGAACGTCGTCCGGGCGCCTTTTGGCAAATTGGACGGCACAAGGATGCTGTTTGCGATAAAAGCAATCGCGCCGACGGCAACGATGGCCGTAAAAGCAAGCCTCCAGCCGAATTGCTGCCCGATAAAGGTTCCGATCGGAACACCCGTAATCGTCGCCACGGTGAGTCCCGTAAACATAATGGAAATCGCGCCCGCCCTTTTATTTTCCGGCACAAGGCTTGCAGCAATCGTTGAGCCGATTGACATAAATACCCCGTGCGAAAAGGCCGAAAGAACGCGGGCCGCCAAGAGGATGCCAATGCTGCCGGCACACGCGGCGATGCCGTTTCCGATCATGAAAACCAGCATAATCAAAAGCAGCAATGTTTTCCGCGACATAAGGGACGTTACAGATGTTAACACGGGCGCCCCGAATGTTACGCCCAGGGCATATAAAGAAACAGTCAGCCCTGCTGTCGTAACCGAAATATCCAGATCGTCCGCAATGAGCGGCAGCAGGCCGACGCTGATAAATTCTGTCGTACCGATCGCAAATGCGCTGACGGCTAAAGCCAAAAGCGCCGGTATGCTTCGTTTGTTTTGAAAAGAAGACATATCATTCCCCCTTGATTTTTTGTATAGCAAATGATCGCCGGCAAATGATATTATGGTACATATCAGTGATGAAAAAAAGTACGTACTTTTAAGTATCATAGGAACCAAAAAGTATGATAGGTACTTTTAAGTGCCTATCAGATCGGAGGATGAAGATGAAGCAGAAAAAATACAATATCTCTGTCGAAGCAACCCTTGAAGTTATCGGCGGAAAGTGGAAGTGCGTCATCCTTTGCCATTTGACGCACGGCAAAAAGCGGACGAGCGAATTGAAGCGCCTCATGCCGAACATTACGCAAAAAATGCTGACCCAGCAATTGCGCGAATTAGAAGATGACGGCGTCATTAACCGGATCGTGTACCAGCAGGTTCCGCCGAAAGTCGAATATGAGCTCAGCGAATACGGGTGGACGTTAAAAGACATATTGGATTCCCTGTGCGATTGGGGAGCAAAGCACATTACGAAAGTTTACGGAGACAAATTCGCGGTCTTGGAGGACAGCGTGTTGAATGATAAATTGAAGTAGCAAAAACGACATTCCTTTGTTTTGGAATGTCGTTTGTGTTTAGCGCTATGAATAATAACGGGACAGCTCCATGATCATCGCCCCCATCCGTTCCAGCTCAGGGGCAAGCAGCCGATCTATGCCTTCTTCCTTCAGCGCTTCCGCCGTCACCTTCCCGACGGCTGCCGCTAAAACGGATTCCCCAAAAGCTTTGACGATGTCTTCGGCTGCACCCTTTTCTCTCGCATAATTGAATAGCGAACGGACTTGAACGGCCGTCGTGAAACAAACCGCATCGACCTCGCGGCTTGCGATCTCCCGGCACAATAAAGCAACGGTTTCCTCTTTCGGAGGGATATGCCTGTAAGGCAGAATCGGACATACGGACGCCCCTTTCTCCTCCAGAAACCTCAAAAGTGACGGCGCATTTTCTCCATGAAGCTGCACCATGACCCGTTTTCCGGTCAAATCGTAAGGCTCCAGCGCGCGAATCAGTCCTCCCGTCGTTCCGTCTTCATCGGAAGCTTCCGGGGTAATGCCGAGCTTTTTCAAGGCAGCGATCGTTTTGTAGCCCCTTGATGCCGCTTTTGCCCTGCGGATCGCCTGCAAAAAGCGTTCGCCGATTCCAAGTTTTTCAGCTACATTGACAAGCGTTTCAGTACCGATCCCGGTCGTAAATATCACCCAATCGGCACCATTTTCAACAAATGCCTTCAAATCGGGTTCAACCTCTTTTTCCGCCAAAAAAACGGTTCCCTGCAGAGAGCGGACGACGGGAATTCCGCCTTGTTTTTCGATGAGCGTGCTGATTTCGTCTATTTTTCGCGAACCGCCGATCGCAATTCGTTTTCCGTTCAATCCTTTTGCCACAACCAATCCCTCTTTCTTTATCTTTTTATCAGTTTGCTAACATCTTCCATGTGAAATATGATAGAATTATCAAAAAATAACAGGAGGTTTTCGTATGTCTGCCCATTCTGAAACCCGTGCCGAACAGTTGACAAAGCATGCCCGTTTTTTCGAGTATACCACTGCTTCCGATCCGGTTGGAAGCGGAATCATCAGCCCGGTTCCAATTAAAGAGTTCGGTCCTGAATTATACCGTTCCGGGGAAACGCGGATCATTCCTTTGGACATTTCAAACGAGCTTAAAACGGATTATCCTGCATCAAGCCCGTCCCTTCTCGCCCATTTTGTCAAGATTCGTACCGGGGATACGATCAATACCAAACCGAACGCAACAAGCGAATTATATTACGTGATTGAAGGCGCCGGTACAACCGTTTCCTGCGGAGAAACGATTGAGTGGCATAAAGGCGATTTTTTCACGCTGCCTGCCGGTTCAAACAGCCGACATACCGCTTCTGAAGACTCATCCATCTATTATATTACAGATTCGCCGCTTCTTCGCTATTTAGGCGTGAATGCCGCAGAAACTCGCTTCAAACCGACTCTGTACACCGCTGAACAGGCAAAAGCAAAATTAGCCGAAGCCGCCAATGCCCCTGACGCCCGTTTTCGTAACCGTATTTCCGTTCTCTTAAACAATGACAAATTCGATCAGACGTTAACCATTACGCATGTGCTGTGGGCCATGTTCGGCATCGTCCCTCCGGGTTCAAGGCAAGCGCCCCACAGCCATAAATCGGTCGCCCTCGACTTTGTTGCCTATGCGGCACCGGGGACGTATACATTAGTCGGGAGCAAAATCGATCCCGATACCAAGGAAATCATTGATCCGGTTAAAGTGGAATGGGTCACCGGAAAAGCGTTCATCACACCGCCGGGGTTATGGCATTCCCACCATAATGAATCAAATGAGGCAGCCTACATCATTCCGATACAAGACGCAGGATTGCAAACGTATCTTCGCACATTGGATATTCAGTTTCAGCATTATGAGAAATAACAAACATTTTTTAAGGGGTGCGGCTTTTGCCGCGCCTCTTTTGGAAGACGGGCCTACGGGCGGGCGTTCCTTTGATAGTATTCAATGACAAACTGCTTAAAGTTGAGGGCTGCAGGCGATAAATAGTGGTCTTTTAAGACGGCAAGACCGATCTTCCGTTCGGAGCGGTAATCCGCAACACGGCAGAATGCGACGGGAAGATGGACATGCTCAGCCGTTTTCGGCAAAATCGCCGCGCCAAGCCCAGCTGACACGAGCCCCAAAATGGTCGAAACCTCTTCTCCTTCAAACGCAAGCTTCGGGCTGATCTCTAGATCCCGGCACATTTGATCGAACACATAGCGAAGCCCATACCCCTGTTTAAAGCCGACAAAATCCTCCCCCGCAATGGCTTTCATCTCAATTTCGTTTTGGCCTGCCAGCGGGTGGTCGGCGGGCAGCACCAAATAAAGCTGCTCTTTATCAAGGATGGTCCACTCAAGCAGGTCGTTCGGCAGAGGCGGAGAGCTCAGGCAAATATCGGCCTCCCCTGTTTCCACCATGTGCTGAAGCACTTCATTCGCCCCTTGATAAAGTCTGAACTCCACATGCGGGTGCCGTTTTTTAAAGCCGGCAATCAGCTGCGGCATAAGCCGGGAGCCTAGCGTATGCAAAAAAGACACCGATATTTCTCCATAGTCGGGATCTGCGCTTTTTTTCACCTGCCGGACGCCTTCATCGAGCGTGTGGCGGGCTTTTTTTGCATTGGCGAGAAACTGTTTGCCGTACTTTGTGAGCCGGACGGACTTTGATCCGCGAATAAACAAAGGAACGCCCAATTCTTTTTCAAGCTTTTTGACGGACCGGCTCAGAGCCGGCTGGGAAATGCACTGCTCCATAGCAGCTTTCGTAAAGTGGCGATGCTTGCTGACCGCAATAAAATTGTCAATTTGATGGAGCTCCACTGTCTCACCTCTTTATCATAACCAAAACGTATTATAATCATAGTTATTATAAATTAGACACATTGCAAATGAAAGCGTAGGATGAATCATAGAGCAGATTTCCGAAATGAGGGACCAGCATGAATTACATTCAGCCGCATACAAAGGTTTATCAAAAAGCAAGCATTGCATTATTTATCAGCGGTTTTGTCATATTTGCGACATTGTACACCACACAGCCGCTGATGCCGGTATTTGCGAAAGAGTTCGGCATATCAGCCGCGTCTGCAAGCTTAACATTATCCATTTCAACCGGTATACTGGCGTTTGCTTTGCTAGCTGCAGCCGCATTGGCGGACGGGTTTGGCCTTAGAAACATCATGACGATGTCGCTTTTTGCAACATCTGTCCTCGGACTTTTAACGGCGTTCAGTCCGAATTTTGCCGCCCTGCTTGTAATGAGGGGGCTTCTTGGTTTTTTCCTTGCAGGCGTTCCAGCCATCGCCATGACGTATGTCGGCGAAGAGTTCGATCCGAAGGGACTCGGAAAAATGATGGGACTCTACATAAGCGGCACGAGCCTTGGAGGCATGAGCGGAAGGCTGTTGACCGGCCTTTTGACAGACCTTTTCGGCTGGAGGGATGCGCTCGCCATCATCGGCATCATTTGTGTCGTACTAAGCTATCTGTTTTGGGTTTTCCTGCCGCAGCCGCGGCACTCTGCAAGAAAGCAAACCAATCTAAAAAAAACATGCCTGGCCTACCGGTCTGTCTTTGTGAACGGACGGCTCATGCTGCTCGTTTCCCTCGGCTTCATCTTAATGGGCAGCTTTGTCACGATGTTCAACTATATCGGATTTCAATTGATGGGCCCTCCTTACCGGCTGTCGCAAACGATTATCGGTTTGATTTTTATCGTCTATTTGGCAGGAACGCTCAGCTCGGTTTACATGGGAAAGAAAGCCGACCGCTACGGCACTTCATTCATGATTAAGATCGCAATCGCCATCATGGCTTCAGGCGCCTTGATCACGCTTTTTACCTGGCTGCCGCTGAAAATTGCCGGCATCGCCGTTTTTACGTTCGGATTTTTCGGGGCGCATTCGATCGCCAGCTCCTGGGTCGGCCAGCAGGCGGGTGAACGGCGCGTTCAAGCTTCATCTCTTTATTTGCTGAGCTATTATCTCGGCTCAAGCTTAGCCGGTTCATTCGGCGGTTTTTTCTGGACTCACTTTGAGTGGCCGGGAATCATCTCTTTTATTGCGGGACTGCTTTTGATTGCCTATCCGGTCACCTTCTTTGCCGGAAAAGATGCAAGGGAAGCCGAAGCAAAGAAACAGCTTAAGCCTTATTCAAAGAATGCCGATATATAAGGAAAAGCCGGCATGGCAATTCTTTTTGTAGGTCAGCCGTTTTTTAGAGGTGCATGGATCTCGTCATGTTGGCTGTCTCCTTATATCCGCTATAATTGGATGGGGGGGTTTTGGCATGAAGAAAACGGGATTTTACGGATTGATTGCATCCGTTGTTTTCGGAAGCTATTTGAGATGGATCTTGAATGACAGCGGGATTCTGACCGATATCATCGCTTTGTGCGGCTTTGTGTTCATCCTGATGTACTCGTGGGATGAATCGAAAAAGGAAAGCCGTAAAGCCCTTTTATTAAAGGGGACAGGCGTGGTCATCTTAACGCCTTTATCGGTGTATATGATCTTCAAGGGCCAGGAATCAATCAACAGCCTTGCTTTTTTCAGCGGCTGGGAAACAGCCGCTAAAGTCGGGTGTATCTTATTGGTATTGCTTGTAGCATCAGTCCTCATGACATTTATACATAACATCAGCTCCAAGCCGTAACAAAGAGGCATCCGGACATCCGGATGCCTCTTTTTGTTTTAAACTTGCGGCTGCGCGGATACCGACGCAGTTCCGCCGGAAATTCCCGCGCCGGACCAGACGTCTTTTGCGTAGCGTCCTTCTTCTTGCAGTTTAGAGATCCAGCTTTGCGCTTCTTCTTTGCTTGCCTGCAAAATGTGTTCGTACGCTTCGCACAAAGCGTCTTCAACGGCCGGGGCCATGTTTGCGCCGTCTCCGCAAACGTACAGGCGGCCGCCGTTGTTCAGCAGATGAATCAGCCTTTCCGCATCCTCTTTTATCAGATCCTGCACATACGTTTTCGGGCCGTCTTCAAACCGCGAAAAAGCAGTGTGCAGTTGTACGATCCCGTGCTGTTCTGCTTTTTCCAATTCGTCGCGGTACAGAAAATCGTGTTCCGGATGGCGGCAGCCGAAATACAAATGGGCTTCGCCGAGTGTTGCTCCTGCTTCTTTTACAATGCGGCGCGCCTGAAGAAAGCCGCGGAAAGGCGCAATTCCCGTTCCCGGTCCGACCATGATGAGCGGCGTTTCAGGGTCATCGGGCAACCTGAAGCCTGACGAAGGCTCCCGGACAAAACACGATATGCTGTCCCCCGGGGCGAGTTCTGCCAGATAGTTTGATGCCACACCGCGGTACTGCCCCCGGCCGCTCAGCGCAGGTCCGCTTACAACGGCGACGGTGATGCTCGTGTTCCGGGCATGTTCCCGGGGCGAGCTGGAAATGGAATAGTACCTCGGTTTTAATGAAGGCAGAAGCGTCAAAAAGCGTGCGAGCGGCAGCTCGCAAGCCGGATACTGCTCAAGAAGATCGAGCATCGTCAAACGCTTCTGCAAGACCTGCGCTTTGTAGGCTTCATCCTCCAAAAGCGCGGCAAGCTCCCGTTGATGAGGCGGACAAACGGTATGCTGAGCCAGCTCGCGGATCTGGGCTCTTGTGGCCGGCTCCTGCAGTTCAACGCTGTTTTGAAACAGTGCTGTGACATTGACCGGGCGATCTAAAGGCAAATGGGAGACGCGGCGTTCTCCGCTGATCAAAACGTGTTCATCTCCGCTTAATCCAAACCGCTTGAGCACCCTGTCGACGAGCGCATTGCTGTTTTGCGGCAGCACCCCGAGATGGTCCCCCTCCACATATGCAGTTCCTTCCGGCAGAGAGATTTCGATATGTCGCGTGCTTCTTCCGCTGTCCGGGCTCTGAAGTTCGCGGTTCGTTAACACTTGTGCCGTGAACGCCCGATACGTTTTCACAAGAGGCGAGCCGGCCGGTGCGCTGATGAATTCGACGGACAGCTCTTGTCTGTCTGCCTGCTGCTTATGCTCCGTTATGGAAAATGCTTTTCTCAAATTAGGCCAAAGACCGTTTTTCCAAGCTTCAAAGCTTCCTTCAAAATCATCGTTGGCATCCCCTTCTCCACGCGTATAGAGCCTGATCGCGCCTTTTTTTTCAAATGCGTCGTCAATCAGGCGGGGAATCCGCTGATACGTGCTGGCCCAGCTGGTGTTTCCGCATCCGAACACGGCGTATTTGACACCTTGTAAGTCTTTTTCGGGATCTTGTTCAAGCCAATTGACGAATTCCTTCGCATTATCGGGCGGGTGTCCGTTATACGAAGCTGTTACGACAAGCACCGCTCCCTCCTTCGGGATCCTGCCTTTATATTGATCAAGCTCAGCTGTTCTGCTTTCCCAGCCTTGCAAACGCGCTTCGTCTGCGAGCTCTCTTGCGGCGTCTTCGGCAGATCCGAGATTTGAGCCGTACAGTACAAGGAGCGGAGTACCGTGGGCATCTGCCGCCGCCTGTGAGTGAATGTCTGTTCGGGAAGCGGCTTGCTTTTCTTGATGGGCCGCTACTGTCATCAGCGCCATCTCTCTTCTCGGCTTGACCCGCATCGTAAACCCGTCCGGTTTAATGGTAAGCGATTCTTTTATTGTTAAGCGATAATTCGTGTGGTCTTCCAGTTCAAAATACTGAAGGATCATCCCCAGTACAAGCGTGGCTTCATGAAGCGCGAACTGCATGCCGATGCAGGCGCGCTGGCCGTTTCCGAACGGTTTGTACGCGTTTTTCGGAATGCTGTTCATTCGTTCAAACCGCTCAGGCCGGAATTCTTCGGCGTCTTTTCCCCAGACGCTTTGATCCCTGTGCAGTTTCGGAATTAAAACGGACACGCTCTGACCCTTCGGAATCAAATATTTGCCGCCGATCACCGTTTCTTCCTTGGCGTACAAAGAAAACGAAGGAGCAGTCGGAAAAAGCCGCAGCGACTCGTTTAAAATCATGCGAATATACTTCAGCTGCTGAACTTGTTTGTACGAAGGCACAGGATCTGTAAGCACCCGGTCGGCCTCTTCATATGCCTTTTTGAGCTTATCGGGATGCTGAAGGAGCAGATAAAGCGCGAATGACAATAAGCCGCTCGTCGTCTCGTGCCCCGCAATCAAAAAGGTGATGATTTGATAGCGGATGTTTTCATCATCGAGCCTTTCTCCTGTTTCAGGATCCTTCGCATGAAGCATGAGGGACAGCAGGTCGTTTCCGCTCCCGCCTCCGGTTTGTCTTCGTTCAGCGATGATCCGGTCGACGAGCGAAAACATCGATTCAACATCACGGTTAAACTGCCGCCTTGTCTTAACCATCAGCTTATCCTGCCATTCGAGGCGTTTCGTCTGCCTCATCGCTTCATTCAATCCGCGGCCCAGGCTTTCGATAAACGGGTGCTGCCCTTCGCGGTAAAAACTGTTAAAGCGGTAGTTGAAGCCGCATAAGCCGATCGTATCCAGCGTCAGGCGCGTCATATCATCCGGAACATCGATGCTCTCATTCTGATTCAGACGGGACCATTTTTGAATAAGCTGCAGTGCGATATCCTGCATCATGGAGTGGTAGCCCTTCATCGCTTTCTGACTGAAGCTCGGCAGGAGAATGTTGTGGGCTTTCCGCCAATTCGGTTCATGCGTCCAGCTTGTAAACAATCCGTCTCCGCTGAATTCGCGAACCTTCAGGAGGCCCTTCCCCATGTTTTTATCAAACCTTGATTCGTCACATACCTCAGAAACGAGCTCATGACTTGAAACAAAGACGCCTACCGTTTCCCCAAACTGAAATTGAAAAATAGGGCCCATTTCATCCGCGATTTTCCACAGAGACTGGGACACCTTCGTTTTGTCCAGCAACGGAAGGTTGCCGAGCGGTCCGTATGTTTTCGGGATTGGGATCGTGCTTAGCTTGTTCATCAGGATCATCCTTTCTTTTTGTGAAAATCCTTATTAATCGTGACGTTTAATCGCATGCCAGGAACATTGTTCAATTTCTTCGATTAAGCCTGAAGGATCTTCAATTTCTCCGGCTTTCACCAGCTTTTGAATGTGGACAAACGCTCCGAATACCATCGCGGTTAAAATATGCGGAGGCAGCGGATGAATGATGTTTGCCTCTTTGCCTTTCTCAAAAAACAAATAGACAAAATCCAAAAGGTCGTTCAGGACGCTCCGGCTTGTTTCGGTTAAGTAATGCGAAGTTTTATCAATTTCCAAAAAGTAAAGCGCATAGACGTTTTCGTGCGCAAATTCGTAGAGGCAGCGGAAGATGTGGTGAAATTGGCTGCGCACACTCAAATGTTCGGGGTAGCCTTCCTTAATCTTTTCTGTAAAGCGTCTTACACTGTTTTGAAACAGAACATTGACAAGCGCCTCCTTGCTGTCAAAGTACCGGTAAATCGTCCCTGCTCCGACGTTTGCTTTCTCTGCGATCATCGGAATCGTTGTGGCATCGAATCCCCGGTCTGCGAATAGAACGTGGGAAGCCTTGATGATCTTTTCATATTTGCTTTCTTGTTCCACCTGTATTCACCTCCACATCGCGGAATGAACGTTCATTCCGCAACCGTCATTGTTGTTCAAATTAGACAGGCGTTCGCAAAATTCCTTTTTTAATATAAAAATTTTTAAACAAAAAACAAAATGGGTAAAATCTACCCATTTTGCTCACCGGTTCTAATTACACAAATCCACAATAGATCCCGCCAATTTGGCAACACGATCGATTAGTATTCTTATATATTATTTTTTATAACGTTTCTATCAGAACCGCAGCAATAAGCGGATGTCCGTTTCGCAAGCCTTGGTACATTCCGTATACCCTCACATTGTCTCCCGGCTGCACCCTGCGGCCGGTGAGATTTTCAACATAAACGGTTCCCACCTTGACGGATAAAGCGAATATTCCTTCCTGGTCCGCAGATGCCGCGGCGCCTTCTGCGTATACTTTCGTTTCTTTTTCGACTTCGCCTTTCTTCATTTTAAAAATGTCCGCCTCAACAGCCTGCTTTTTCAAGTCATCGTCGAGCTTTTGCTTTGTCGGCAGTTCTTTTGTTTCTAAAAATGCGGATGATGCAAGTGAACATAATAAAACCGGCATGAGCAGCCATTTCATCGTCAATCCCTCCTTATTTGCAGTTTGAACCATTTCAGGCGGGGCATAAACCCGAAAAAGGAGCTGATTGAACATCAGCTCCCGGTGTACAATACTATTTTGCTTTTTTCACGGTTGTTTTTCCCGCTTTGCTCGTATTTCCCGCTTTGTCTTTCGCTGTAACCGATATTACGGTATTCGCTTTTTGTTTTTTTATTTTAATGGAGAACTCGCCCTTTTTATTTGCTTTGCCGGTACCGATCGTTTTTCCTTTTACCTTTGCTGCTACTTGAGCGCCCGCTTCGGTTTTGCCTTTTATTTCTGTACTTTTATCAGAGACCGGGTTGATTTTTGGCGGATTCGGCGGAATTACGTCAGCTACCGTCACTTTGACTTCGGCGCTTTCCCTGTATGCATCCTTCGATGCTGAAACGTATAAAACGGAATATTCTTTTTGTTTGCCGATCTTGGCTTTGAATGTTCCGGAAGCATCTGCCTTCACTGATCCGATGATCTTCTTGGACGCATTTTTAATGTTGACTGTATAGCCCGACGGCGCTTTCCCGGCCACATATGCGTCATTGTTGGTGACGCGCTTGACAGACGGTTTTTTCGGCGCTTTTTCTACGACGGTCCTTAAGCTTGCCTCAGCCAGGTAGCCGGATGCTACGACCCGGAGAACTTGATCGGCAGCCTGAGCCGGAATTTTCACCGTAAAGGTTCCTGATTTGCCTGCCGTTCCCGTTCCGAGCACTTTGCTGCCGCTCATCACCTTGACCGCTGATCCGCTTTTCGCCGTACCGGTTACGGTTTTGTAATGGTCTAATACCGGATTCACCTTCATGTTCAGTTCCAAAACGCTGACGGCATGGTAGGCATTCAGCCTTCCCCATCCAGAAACAAAGTCATATCCCGGAGCCGGAAGTTCAGGTTCCTCAAAGCCATCATCAAAATCCGAACCCGGATTGTCCTGTTCGGCAAATGCAACATCAGCCGCTGTTTCCGTCAGAAGTTTTTCGACTTGCTTCGGTTGCAAAGACGGGTTCTCTGACAAAAGGAGTCCGGCAACAGCTGCAACATGCGGCGAAGCCATCGATGTTCCGCTCATATACGTTACATTACCGTCGGGAACGAGGCTCGGGATGTCGGTTCCCGGAGCTACCATATCCAGCCCTTTTCCATAATTGGAATAGTCGGAGACAAGATCGAGATGATTGGTCGCGCCGACGGATATCGCGTATCTCGAAGACGCCGGATACGAAATATCTGAAGAGCCGTCATTGCCGCTTGCCGCCACCACCGTCACATTTTTTTCAGCCGCATATTGCAGGGCGTATTCCAGAACGCGGCTGTACGGTCCGCCAAGGCTCAGATTGATCACTTTTGCCCCGCGGTCAACGGCGTATATGATCCCGTATGCGATCTGCTCCGTGTCTCCGCTTCCTGATGAATCCAAGACCTTTACAGGGAGTATTTTTGCGTGCGCGTTGATCCCTGCCATTGAGTAGTGATTATCAGCCGCTGCTGCGATAATGCCTGAAACGTGTGTGCCATGTCCGTTATCATCCATCGCATTCGTATTGCGGCCGATGTAGTTGTACCCTTCGTCTTTTTTGACAGCGCCGCTTAAGTCTGCAAGCGTATGATCAACACCCGTATCGACGACGGCAATGACCGTTTCGTTTAATGCTTTTCCATTCAGCAGTTTTTGAAGCTTTTCGAATTGAATGTCAGCGTTTGCAGAGCGGTCTTTGCCGTTATTTTTGAGCGACCATTGGTAGGAGTACTGGGTGTCAGCCGATAAAGCGTGATACTCGTGAACCTGCTCGACGAATTCCACTTCAGGCAGTTTGGACAGCTTGGCCGCTGCTGTCTGATATTTCTTCGCTGCTGCTTTGTATCCGTCTGAATCGTTTTGCTCCAGTTCGACGACGTACATGTTTTTAAACGTTTTGCTTTTTTTGAAGGAATCAACGGACTCTGCTCCGTATGCTTTCGCTTTGGATGAAAAGGATCTCAAATTTTTGCCGTCTTTTAATTTCACGATGTAGCGGCTTTCAGGTGTACTCGATGCAGCTGAATCCGCAAGCCCCGCTTTTGCCAAAATCGTTGATACTTTGCTGCCTGTCAGATTTGCGATGTCTATATCTTCAGCTATTTGATCGAGCTGCTTTTTTAAAGACTCTGGCACCGAATCGCGCGCCGCCGAATAAAGGCTGAGGATTGCCTTTTGATCTTCCTTTGTGACCGTGTATGTGCTTGACGCTCCGTTTTCGGCGACATCGCCGAACAGTTTTTTCAATTGGACAAGATCGCGGTAAACACCGTCCCGCAGCGATTTGTCAAACATCATTTTTGCGCTTATGAAAGGAGCGGTTTTATAGTATAAAGATGACAGGTCTTTCCCTTTTTCCGTTTTTTGCAGCACGCCATCTCTGATCGTTCTTAAATCTTGCAGAATGCTTTTGCCGTTTTCCCTTTCTGATGTGCTTAATTCTGCCGGGCACTCTTCTTCGGCAACCTGATCTGACGGAGGAAGGGTGACGCCCTCATAGCTGATGGTGTAAGAAATGCCTGTATTTGAATCAGTTTCGGTTTCTTCTTCATTATGGTTTTCGACTTTTACGTAGTACGGGCCTTTCCAGGCGATCGGAAAGTCGATCGCGGCCGGGTTTTTTGCATATGAAAAGCCGTTGTATCGATCAAAAGTCTGACCATCCGTTGCATGTTCCAGGCTGGAATAAACGGAGATATTCAGTTCCTGATCGGATTGAAGCTTGATTCGAAAATGCGTAAAATCCGCGAGATCCTTTTCAGAAGGGTCGATTTTATACCAGTGTGCTTGATCGCTTTCTTTAAACTCCGCTTTTACGGGGTCTGCGATCGCAAGCACCGTCTCATCAACAGGGCCATCGGCCGCCGCCTTTCCAATCGGAAGCTGGCCAAAAATCAGGGCAAACATTAGAATGAAAACAATCGAACCGCTAATTTTCCTTTTTTCCATAAGTACCTCCGCAAAATATAGTAAAGTCGTTCACCCCGCTATTAAACCATGTTTAACAGTTTATTGGAATACATTTCTTTTAAAAACAAAAATATGATATTATGGAACTAAATTCATGGCATATAAAAAGCCCTCTCGGTGGTAAGAGGGCCGGCTTTTAGGGGATGATCGTCATTTTACCGCCGTCACGCAGCAATAATTTTTGTACATATGTACGCTGATTTCCCTAAAATGATGTATTTCAAGCAGATGCCTGATCTGCTCTTCCGAATATAACGTCAAATCTTTCGTTTTCTTTGACTTTTTCATTTGTTCTTTGAGATGGACGGCGAGAAGCAGCGTCCCGTCGATTTGCAGCACGCGGTAAATTTCTTTTAGCGCCTGATCGGCATCCGTCCAATCATACAGCGAATGCACTGAAAATACTTTATGAAAGACGCGGTCTGCAAACGGAATGTTTTCGGCATATCCGTGCTTGATCTCCGCTTTCCCCTCTTCTTTTAAATACCTGGTCCGGCGCAGACTTCGCTTTACCATGCTTTTGGATGAATCGATTCCGCAAGCCTTTCCGGTTTCAAGCTTTTCCGCGATCCGGCTGAGAGCAGCTCCGCCTCCCGTTCCGATTTCAAGGATTCGGTCATAGGGCTGGACATCCAATAACTGAATCGACCATTCGTTTATATCATGATTTCCGGTTTCCATATAAGAAGCAATCCATTTTGATAAAATGCCTCTCGGACTCCGCAATTGTTTTCCAAGCCATTGTTCAAACACGTCAAAACACCTGCTTTAATTCTTATTTGGCCATTTTTTATTCCTGCATCAAAGGACAAAGCCGGAGACAAAACGGGCTCTTTCCCCAATCATATCGGCCGCCCAGAAATGAAAAGAAAACCCGCGAAAATGCTGAATCTTTTCCTTCATTCCATAACTAGACGGATTCATCTTTGAAAATGTTTCTCCTAAAACGCAGGAACAAATCGAATCAAAGAGGCATAATGTTTAAAAAGCTCTTGATGAAATGATCTATCCGCCCTTTCAATTTCTCATATAAATGCATAGGATGTATGGAACTTTCACTAAAAGGTGGTGCTAAATGATGGGCTTTGGATACGGTTTTGGCGGTTTCGGCCGTTGTTGCGGGTCTTGCGGGTCTTGCGGGTCTTGCGGCTCTTGCTACGGCGGTTACGGATACGGCGGTTACGGATACGGTGCCGGCTTTGCGCTTATTGTCGTGCTTTTCATTCTCTTGATTATCGTAGGCACTAGCTTCATTTACTAGAACAGCTGGAGGGAGGGCATTTTAAGCCCTCCTTTCCTATTTTGGGTATCCATCTATTTAAAAAAAGCAGAAAACGAGCCGTTTTCTGCTTCTAATAATACCAGTAAGGCGGCCAATAGCCGAACCGGCGCGCTCTTTCTTCCATTCTTCGGCGCCGGTACGGATTGCCGTAGCCATGCTTAAAAGAATGAGGCATTGATGTATAGCCATGACCGATAAAAGGCATTCTTCCATCTTTGTGCATATTCATCACCTGCAATTACATTTGCTTTATTCTATGCAGGCAATCTGCGATGCGGACCCAAAAAAGTCCGGCTAAACCTGGTCCTTCTCCATTGTATAATGTGCCAACAATTCCCTTCTGTACATCATTATCATCTCCTCCTTTTATTTGATTGTCCGCTTTGATTAGCGCTGGCTGTTCGTATAGAGATACTTTAGCTGGCGGTCTCTCATTTCGTTGTACAGCTGTTCGATCTCGTATTCTCGTTCGTATTCTTCAGGCGTCTTAAATCGTTTTTGAATGGTCAATGTTAAGAAGAATAAATTAATCGTCATGTCGCTCACCTCCTTTCAAGTTCGCTTTTTTCAAAAATAAGCCCGCAGATCATTTGACAAACCTGCGGGCGCAAACAAAAACCGCCAGATAAAAACGAACGCGTCTTTATCTTGCGGGAGGAGCAGCGTATTGTTTTTCCTTCCTAACGTCAGTGTGCCGAAAAAGCATCGGTTAAGGAAGAGCACAATTTCTCCCACAGGTTGAATGAATCATGGTATTCACAGAGTCTAGTGTATGTAGTCATCGCGTTTTTCATGTTCATCAACCTCCTTTGCTTTTTGTTTACTTTGTAAGTATATCCATCAAATTCCTGTTTGTAAACTGTTTTTCGAAAAAATGGATGCCTTTTTTCGCTCCATGAAAAAAACAGAGAACCGTGCGTCCCGGTTCTCTGTTTACGATTCTTCCATTTCATCCAGTTGTTTTTTATATTTGAGCGAGCGCTTCACACAAAAGAAGGCTCCTGCTAAAAATGCGCCTGTCGCGAGCATCATCACCGTTTTTTGGCCCGTTCCGAGACCCGGATTCGGGATGACGGAGCCGATATATAAAAATGTGCTGACACTGAGCAGTGTAAAAGCAAATTGTTTATAGTCAACCATTAAAGATTTGACTTTTTTCTTATGCATGTTTTTTGGTCACCTGCCTAGATTCATAATCAATATGAATTAGAGTAACATAGATTGACAGTTGACCAGACATGTAAATTCAGCCAATTTAAGCGAGCGGTTCAAGCGCTTGTTTCAAATCATCCAATAGATCGTCAATATCCTCGATTCCGACGGAAATCCGGATCAATCCATCTGTAATGCCCAGCTCGAGTCTGCGGTCGCGCGGAATCGATGCGTGGGTCATCCGGGCAGGCACTGAAATGAGGCTTTCGACAGCCCCCAGGCTTTCAGCGATGGTAAACAGCTTCAGCCTTCCCAACACAAGGTCGACATTTTCCTCGTCTCCGATATCAAAGGAGATCATCCCGCCGAATCCCGTGCTTTGCCGCTTGGCAAGCTCATGGCCGGGGTGGGATGCAGAGCCCGGATAATACACTTTTTTAACGGCATGATGGTTTTCCAAAAACTGAGCGATTCTTCTGGCGTTTTGCTCATGGGCTTCCATTCTCAGGCCGAGCGTTTTCATGCCTCTCATCAATAGCCAGGAGTCCTGCGGACCGAGGATACCTCCTGTGGAATTTTGAATGAAGTGAAGCTCCTCACCGAGTTCTTTCGTCGCAGTCACGACAAGGCCGCCGACGACATCGCTGTGTCCTCCCAAATACTTTGTCGCGCTGTGGAGCACAATATCCGCTCCGAATGAAAGCGGATTTTGGAAATACGGCGTATAAAATGTGTTATCCACGATCAGTAACAGGCCGTGCTTTTTCGCAGTCTCAGCGACCTTTTTCAAATCGGTGATTTTTAAAAGCGGATTTGTCGGGGTTTCGACGTAAATCGCTTTCGTATTCGGCTTGATGGCTTTTTCAATGTTGTCCGTGCTGCTCGTATCGACGAAAGCGGCATCAATGCCGATGCGGTTCAGCACCTTTGTCATCACACGGTACGTGCCGCCGTACACATCATCCGTCAAAATGATATGGTCGCCGCTTTTAAACAGCATCATAACCGCGGTGATGGCCGCCATCCCTGAACCGAAGGCATAGCCTGCCGCTCCTCCTTCAAGATCGGCGATCAAGGCTTCAAGAGCCGTTCTCGTCGGGTTGGCCGTTCGTGAATATTCGTATCCCGTATGCTGTCCCGCCCGCGGCTGCTTGTACGTGCTCACCTGGTAAATCGGAACTGAGACTGCGCCTGTTTTTTCGTCACCTGTAATACCGCCGTGGATCATTTTCGTTTTTTGCTTCATATTATATTCCTCCTTCGTATATGTTTTTGCTGACATAACGGTCGCTCCCGTCAGGAAAAACGGTCACAATATTTGCGCCTTCCCCGGCTTTCTCAGCTTCTTTCAATGCGGCGAACAAAGCGGCCCCGGATGAGCTTCCGATCAAAAGGCCTTCCTTTTCCGCAGCTTCTTTTACGAGCCGGAATGCATCATCATCCAGCACGGTGTAGATCTCATCGAAATGGCTTTGGTCCATGTATTCGGGGATGAATTCCATTCCGATTCCCTCGGTTTTATGGGCGTGTGCTTCTCCCCCGTTTAAAATGGAGCCTTCCGGTTCAACAATGACCGTTTTGATAGACGGATTTTTTTCCTTCAAAAACCGGGCAGTCCCTGCAAAGGTGCCTCCTGATCCGGCCCCGGCGACAAACACGTCAACCTGTCCGTCAAGATCGCTCCAAATTTCCGGACCAAGCGTTTTGTAGTAAACCAATGGATTTACTCGGTTTTCAAACTGCAAAACGCAATAAGATCCGTCGATCTCCTTCTCCAGTTCACGCGCTTTTTGGATCGCACCTTTCATTCCCTTACTTCTCGGCGTGTGGACAATTTTTGCGCCAAGCGCCTTCATAATCGCCTGTTTTTCCATGCTGAAGTGCTCCGGCACGCAAAAAACAGCGGTGATGCCGTGTTTTCTCGCACTAAGCGCGAGGCCGATTCCCGTATTGCCTGCCGTCGCTTCGATCACCGTACCTCCGGGTTTCAGCTTTCCGGAGCTGAGCGCTTCGTCAATCAGCATTTCTCCAAGCCGGTCTTTAATGCTCCCGCCCGGATTCATCATTTCAAGCTTCGCGTATATGTTAACCCCTTTAGGCGTTTGAAACTTCTGCAGCTTCAAAAGAGGCGTTTTTCCGATTAACTGTGTGATATCCGTAATCACATTCACGTTTTCCTTCCTCCTTTAAGAGGTATAAAACAGAGGGGGCACCCCCCTGTTTTATTTGATTTGTTTGATCATGCGGAGGACAAGCTCTGTCGAATGTTTCGCAGCCTGCTCCAAAAACTTGTCAAAAGATACTTCAGATTCTTTTCCCGCGATATCCGAAAGCGCTCTGATGACAACGAAAGGAACATCAAACTGATAGCAAACCTGGGCGACGGCTGCCGCTTCCATTTCAACCGCATAAAGATCTTTAAATTTGCCGCGGATGAATGCCACCCGTTCAGGGTCGCTCATAAAGGAATCTCCGGTCGCTATCGTTCCTTTGACTACCTGAAAAGACCCGAGTTCAGACGCTTCATCTTCCGCCGTCTTCACCAATGCGCTGTCGGCAGGATAAGCGGCAGGAAGGTTTGGAACCTGTCCATACTCATAATCGAAAGCCGTGACATCGACATCATGGTGGCGGACTTCGGTGGAAATGACGATGTCGCCGACATTGAGGGAATGATGGAAGCCCCCGGCTGAACCGGTGTTGATCACCACATCAGGCTTAAAGCGGTCAAGCAGGATCGTCGTGCTCATGGCCGCATTCACTTTACCGATGCCGGATTTTAAAAGCACAACCTCTTTCCCTTCGTAGATTCCGCTTGTAAATTCACAGTTTGCGATGATTTCCTGTTTCGTCTGTTCCAATTTGCTGCGCAGGATTGTGACTTCTTCTTCCATTGCTCCGATAATTGCTATCTTCATATCATAACTTCCCTTCACATTTACAATTTTGCCGCTTCCATTACCCAGACAAAATCATTATGCTTTTGAAAGGCGATACTGAAATGTTCTGAGGTAAAGATCGTTTCCATCTCGGAAATCGTCGGATAATGTTCCGTTTCAAGATCTTCCGCCAACTGGTAAAATCCTCTGTTTTTTGCGTCTTGAATGGCGGAAATGTACGAATCGCGGTCCTTGAATACGGTGTCAGCAAACACTATTTTACCATGCTTCGCAAGCATTTTTCCATATCGCCTTACCGCCTCGCGTTTTTCATCGTTCGTCAAATGGTGAAAGGCATATGAGCTGACGATTGTATCTGGCGAAAACGGCGGAGCCGGAAAATCGAGAAAATCCCCGTCAGAGACCAAAGCCCCTTTAGGCAGCTTGCTTACGGCGATGTCTCTCATCGATTTTGAAGGCTCAATGCCGTACACGTTTTTTCCGGCGGCGATCAGTTTTGCGGTCAGGTTGCCCGTGCCGACGCCAAACTCGATCACCTTGCTGCCTGAACGCTTCACAACATCCTCCAAAATGCCGTCATAGTTTCGGAATACTTCTTTATATTGAAGGTCATGCCCGACTACTGTATCATCATAAGAATTCGCCCAATTCTCAAATATCGAAATGAACTCTCTCCCCATTTATTGTCACACTCCATTTATTTTTACAATTCCTATCAGTATAGTATGATTTCAATACCTGATTAGTTCTTATCCTAACATAATTTCGCAGGTTTGGGTACAAAAACAGCTTGGTGATTTTTCCCTTGTCATGATGCGGCTTCTCTGCTTTAATAATGATTGACTCTGAACGAATGGAGGATTTGTCTATGAAATTCGAGCTTGATCTTATCAAGGATAAAATCGAGTTTTTTGAAGCCCTGACCTTGGAGGAGCTTGAAAAGAAAATCAATCAGCAGATCGAAAACAATCAGGCTCTTATGCTCAGGGTCGGATCGGTGTCCCATCAGACTGCGGTTATCGACGGGCGGATCATGTACAGCGCCGTCGTTCATTTTAAAGCCGAATGATAAAAAAAGCGGCCGGTTTCATTCACCGCCGCTTTTTCTTTTTATTTTAGCTTTTCAACTTTTGTCGGTTTCCAGCCTTTTCCGTCCACCCACGTAATGGCGACCGAATATTTATCTCCGCTGTCCTTTGCCCGAATCGTTCCTTTTGCATCTTGAGGGCTGCCGTTGTTTCCGAGCCAGACGACCGTCATGTTGTCTTCGGAAACGCCTGTTGCGTAAGAGATGGCTTCAAGCATTTCCGCCCAGTCTTGGGATGAAGAGTCGTACGTTGCTGTATGCTCTCCGCTTTGCTTTGTGCCGACAGGCTTCCAATTCGGATTGACGATCGTTTTTTCGACGTTTGCGCTGGAGCCTCCTTCCGTTACTTTCGCTCCTTTAAACGGATCGTCTGTCGATTTCTCCTCGTCAGAAGCTGTATCTTTGTCTTTCTCCGAATCTGAATCGCTCGTATCTTTTTTGTCTGAATCGGCTTTTTCTTTGTCCTTTACATCCTCGTCAGACGTCTGCTTTTTATTATCGGAAGCAGGAGCTTCTGTCGTTTTATCGTTTTTGGAGACGTCCTGCTGTGTTTGCTCCTTCGGGCTGTTCATCATCAGACTGCTGGCAACCACAACGATTAAAACCAATACAATCCCTATTAAAATGTTAAGCACAAGATTCGCTTTCCTGCGCTTATCACGGTTTTCAAATCGAGATTCCCTTGTTTTGCTCAAATTCATTGCACTCCTTTTTCCCTCTTGCCTCGCATCCTATTTTATCATCACGTAAGGCATTCTTCTATGTCTGGTTCTTTTCAATTTCATATACTTTTTTAACAATATCATAAAATGCGGCATTTGTCGCAGCCTGATCTTCCGGTGTGTCCATATGAACGACGGCGAGCGCGTATTTTGGCTTGTCTGCCGGAAAATAGCCGGCAAACCATTTATGATAGAGGGTTTTTTTGTCTTTTGTCAGCCGGCCCGTCTGCGCCGTTCCCGATTTCCCCGATACGTCGTACGGAAGGTCGCGGAAGCGCCTGCCTGTCCCTTTTTCAGATGTGACGACGTTTCTGAGCAGTTTTTGCAGCTTTTGCGCGGTATAATGATCGATCGTATCCCCCGACAGCTCATGGTCTTTAAACGAAGCCATCAATGTGCCGTTTTTGTATTCGATCCCGCTTGCGATTTTGACTTGCTTTTTCTCGCCGCCTCTCGCTATGGTCGCCATCATATTGGCGATTTCAAGCGGAGTCAGCTTGACGTTTTTTTGGCCTATCGCGGTTTGTGCAACCGCTTTTTTCACTTTTTTATCCCGCTCGTCCCCCCAGACCGAACCCGAACCCTCATGGTAAAACTGCCTGAAATCCCGCTCGCGGTATAGGCGGCCTTCCCAGCCGACCCGTCCGGTAAGCCCGAGCTTTTTCGCAGTATCTTCGATGACCGAGCCGTTTTTTTTGATCAGCTCATCCGCGAGGCTCGTAAATGTATAATTGCAGCTTTGGGCAAAGCCTTCTTCCATGTTCAGCCTCCCCTTGTCATCGCCCGGTTTTCCGTAAAGATTCAAGTTGCAGTTGAACGTTTTCGTCGGATGATCCAAGCCGTTTTCTATCGCCGCCGCCGCGATCACCGTTTTAAAAACAGAGCCCGGATACATGGGGGTGAGCATATAGTTTTGCCTCGTTTTTTGGGAAGCCGTGTTTACGTCAGGCTTGCTGGCAATCGCAAGCACACTGCTGTTTTCGATGTCGAGGAGAACCGCCCCGCCTTTTTTCACATGATGGTCATCCAAAATGTCTTCAAGCTTCTGCTGCATCGTCTTATCGATCGTTGTTTTGACCTGCAGCGGATAGAACGGGTTCGCATCTGCCGTATACTTGACGTCAATGCCGAACAAAGGGTTTCCCAGTCCGTCCACATGGTATAACAATTTTGTATCTTGTTCGGGAAGCAGGAATTCGTCAAATGTCCGCTCCAGGCCGAAGGTGCCGATTTTCGTGCTGATCGACAGGCCGTCTTTGTGCGGGTATTTTTTGCGAAGCAGCTCCGGGTCCTGATTTGTCATGCCGATGGTGTGTGAGGCCAGCCTGTTTTTTTCTGTTTCTTCTATGTATACGCCGTATATTCCCGGATATTTCAGTTTGTTGATTTTTTCGAGTGCCGTTTTCGAAATTGAGCCCTCTTCATTTTTGGTGAGAATGACGGGTTTTTTCGCTTTATCAAGCTTCCCGTCCAGCTCTTCTTCCGATATGTTTAAAATAGCGGCCGCTTCGCCAATCGGCCATGATTGTGACTTCAAAAACGGAAACAGCACAATTGCCGGCTTTCTGCTGACGGTGAGCGGCTTACCGCTGCGATCTAAAAAAGATCCTCTTCCATCTGAAATCTGAACCTCTTCCGTGCGCTGTTTCACGCTTTCCTGGATTAAGTTCACATTCCATTTGGAAAAGGATTCGGTGAAAAACAGTTGGATTTCCGCCAGTCTCACCAGCAAAAACAAAAGCGCCGCCGACATCAACATCGCAATCCATTTCATGCGCTTGCGTAATTTCATAATAAAAACACCTCATCCACATTGTGGACGAGGCGTTCGTCTGCTAAACAAACTTTATGAAATTTTCACAATTTTTACAAGCATTTCTCCACCCGGCGTCTGCACGGTCACTTCATCTCCGACCTGCTTGCCGAGAAGGCTTTTGGCGATTGGCGAATCGTTGGAGATTTTTCCTTCAAACGGATCAGCTTCAGCGCTTCCCACGATCGTATAAGATTCTTCTTCTCCGTCCGGAAGCTCTGTAAATGTGACCGTTTTTCCCAGACTGACGATGTTTGAATTTTCACCATCATCCTCGATGATTTTCGCATTTCGAATCATATTGTCAAGCGTTGTGATGCGCCCCTCTACAAAGGCCTGCTCTTCTTTGGCTGAATCATACTCAGAGTTTTCCGAGAGATCGCCGAAGCTTCTGGCGACTTTGATGCGCTCAACAACCTCTTTGCGTTTAACCGTTTTCAAATACTCAAGTTCTTCTTCTAATTTTTTCTTTCCTGTTTCTGTCATAGGAAAAACTTTCTCTTGTGCCATTGTTCCTTCACTCCTTCTAGTTGGTCCCTCATCACTTGTATGTGAGAGTATAGACTTGAATATACAAGAATGAGGACAACCCTTGTCCCCTTCTTCTCTCCCATATTTGTAAAGTATGATGTCAACCGGATGGAAGGCTCCGGTAAATCGTGCTTATACAGTTAAAGAAGGGCTCATATCTAAAGAGGTCCCTTCAATTTCTATACATAATATGGTCAGAGTAGTCTTTGTCTATGCTATGTTATTATAAAATCGCGTTTTGTTCAAGAATAGTTTGTATTTTGGTAACCATCAAATCAATTGCAACGCGATTTTGGCCGCCTTCCGGAATAATGATGTCAGCATAGCGTTTTGTCGGTTCGACAAATTGATTGTGCATCGGTCTGACGACGGAAATGTACTGCTCGATAACGGAATCGATCGAGCGGCCTCTTTCCTTAATGTCACGGAGCATTCTTCTGATGATGCGAAGATCTGCATCCGTATCGACGTACAGTTTGATGTCCATCAAATCGCGGAGCCTTTCATCCTCGAGAACAAGGATTCCTTCCAAAATAATAACATCTTTCGGCTCGACATGCACGACTTCTTCCGAACGTGTATGCATCTTGTAATCGTAAATCGGTTTTTTAATCGGACGGTATTTCAGCAATTCTTGTAGATGCTCAATCAAATAGTCATTGTCAAATGCAAGCGGATGGTCGTAGTTCGTGTTCAGCCTTTCTTCAAAGGGCAGATGGCTTTGATCTTTGTAATACAAATCCTGTTCAAGCATTAAAATAGAGTGGCCCTTGAACTGTTCATAAATCGACCTGGTCACGCTTGTCTTGCCTGACCCGGAGCCCCCCGCTATTCCAATGACTACCGGTTTCTTTCCCATGCCTTTTACTGCCCCTTTCTCATCATGTTGCTAGGATAAATCTTCTTGTCCACTTTAAATTTGACGATTTGCAGGGGATGGCGGGCTGCATCAAGCACATTGCCTTTTTCGTCCCAAATCGTATCAATCTTGTATGTGAAATTATCAATTTCCGGGCCGAAAAATTCGACTTCGTCTCCTGTTTTGAAAAAGTTGCGCTGCTGGAGCGTAACGATTTGCGTCTCTTCATCATAATCGAGCACAAGCCCGACAAAATCGTATGTCGTCTTTTTCCCGTGCTCGCCGAACATTTGCTCTTCGTATCCCGGCGTTCCTTCAAAGAATGCAGGAGCCGTATCCCTGTTTGCACATTTGTCAAGCTCCTTCAGCCATTCTTCTTTAATGGTAAATCCGTCGGGATCTGCACAATAGGCGTCAATCACTTTTCGGTAAACGCTGACGACCGTTGCGATATAGTGGATCGATTTCATCCGTCCTTCGATTTTCAAGCTGTCGATTCCCATTTCAATCATTTGCGGAATCGATTCGATCAGCTTCAGGTCTTTCGGGCTCATTGCAAACGGAGCGTCGCTTTCTTCATAAAGCGGCAGCGCGTTCGCACCGTCTGTCTGATACAAGTCATAATCCCAGCGGCATGACTGGCAGCAGCCGCCGCGGTTTGAATCCCTTGCCGTCATGTGATTGCTCAGCACGCAGCGTCCGGAGTATGCGATGCACATCGCACCGTGGATAAAGGTTTCGATTTCGATATCTACTTTTTCTTTCATTTCCCTGATTTCAAGGGCGCTCGTTTCGCGCGCGAGCACGACCCGTTCCAAACCTTCTTCCTTCCAGAATTGAACGGCTTTCCAGTTTGACAATGATTGCTGTGTGCTCAAGTGCACTTCCAGCTTTGGAGCGACCCTCCGGCACGTTTCGATGATCAGCGGGTCGGCGACGATGATTCCGGATACGCCCGCATCCTGCAGATCCCTTAAGTATTCATCAAGGCCGTCGATATTTTCTTCGTGTGCGAAAATATTGGTTGTGACGTAGATTTTCGCTCCGTATCGTTTGGCAAATTCAACGCCTTCGGCCATTTCTTCGATTGAAAAATTATCCGCATTGGAGCGGAGTCCATATTCGCGCCCGCCGATAAATACAGCGTCTGCCCCGTAGTGGACGGCGATTTTCAGTTTTTCCAAATTTCCCGCCGGGGCGAGAAGTTCCGGTTTTTTCGTAATGACGCGTTTTCCATTGACGATTGTGGAAATTTTATCTTGAACTGCAGACATGGTTTCCCTCCTTAATATACTGTCTCTTTGAAGAAGAATCCGGTATCGATGCTGCGGTTTACAGGCTGCAGGTCTTCGATCCGCTCAATCCATTGTTCTTTTTTATTTTCGTATGCTTCTCTGTCCGTCATGCAAAGATCGATGGCCTCGCGGTACATCGCCGTCACCTGCGCAAGATAGTCCGCCGATTTTAAGATCCCGTCGATTTTGAATGAATCGATTCCGTCGTCTATTAAATCCTCGAGCTCGTCAATGATGCATACATCGTTCGGGCTCATAATGTGCGTGCCGTTTTCGTCTTCGAAAATCGGATATTTGTTGCCGCGCTCTTTGTCATGAAGATACATGCCTTTTTCTTTTTTCTTGCCCTCGATATCCATGACTTTGCCCTGGTATTCAAAATAGTTGCCGATCAATGATCGCTTGGACTGGAACATGCATGTCATCCCGTGAACCTGAATTTCGATCTCGACTTCGGCTTTTTCTTTAATCTCGATAATGCTGTCCATGTTCAGCTCTCTCGCCAATACCGCGCGCTTCGCTCCCTTGCGTCCCCAGTAATTGCACGAATGGTGATTGGTTGCGGTTGTTTCCGTACTCCAGTGGAGCGGCATGTTCGGCGCGGATTCTCTCGCAGCCATCAACACCGCCGGGTCGCCGAATACGACGGCATCAGCCCCGGCCTCTTCCAAAAAGGAAAGATAATCGTTCAATTCTGGCACTTTATCGTTATGAAAAATCGCATTCATCGCGACATACACTTTTGCGCCGGCTTCATGAGCCTGAAGAATCGCCTCTTGAATATCAGATCTTGAAAATTCCCCGGCCAGGCGCAGTCCGTATCTTTGTTCACCGATGATAAACGCGTCAGCCCCGGCACTGGCCAAAGGCTTAATATCGCCAACCGATGTCGGTGTCACTAGCAGTTCAGGTTTTTTCATATGCGTTTCACCTCTTTTTGGCTAACGGCCAAGCCGTCTCCGACCGGCAAAATCGTTGTACGATAATCCGGGTGCTCCATTAGCCAATGATTAAAATGATCTATTTTTGATACAAGCTTTTTGATCCGTTTGTTTTCGATTTGATCGTAATCTCCGGCGACAAGCCCTTTGAACAGGACGTTGTCCGTAAAAATGATGCCGTCGTCTGCCAGCATCTGTTCGTACAAGCTGAAAAATTTTTGATATTGTCCTTTTGCGGCATCGATAAACAGCGCGTCATAAGGCGCCATCGACTGAACGGCGGCCGACTCGCTGAGCGCATCGCCGAAGAACACGTGAATTCTGTTTTCCAGCTGGAAGGATTGAATGTTTTGAATGGCTTCGTGATACCTTTGTTCGTCGCGCTCGATTGTAAATATTTCGGCTTCAGGAAGTTCAAGCGCCATCCGAATCGCCGAGTATCCGATGGCAGTGCCGATTTCAAGTATTTTTTTCGGATTTTTGAGCGACAGAAGCCGAAGCAGCGCGTCGATTCCGGTCGGTTCCATAATGGGTACGCCGTGCTCCTCGGCATAAGCCTCAAGCTTCATAATGTCTGCCGGCCGAGGCTTTTGCAGCCTTTCCAGATAGCCGGTCAGTTCCTGGTGTCCGATCTTCACGGGAAGAGCCTCCCTTTCATAAAAAGAGCTTTAGGTCAGATGTAAGAACTCTCCTAAAGCAGTGAATGTCTTTTCTCTAATAAACAACCCGATATATTTTACCATAAAACATTTTCTTTTGCGAATAAAAGGAGAGTCATTTTTTACTCTCCTTTAAGGTTTACTCGCTTTGATTTGTGATATATTTCGATTTTGCTTTATTATGCTCTTTTAGCGTTTTTGTAAAAACGACTTCTCCGTTTTTCTTGGCAAGGAAATAGACATAATCCGTTTTATCCGGGTTTAATGCCGCTTCCCAAGACGATTCCCCTGCATTTGCAATCGGCCCCGGCGGAAGTCCGGTATGCTTGTACGTATTGTAAGGGGATTTGACCCCGAGATCCTTGTAAACGACCCGTTTTTTATGCTTTCCGAGTGCATAGAGTACGGTCGGATCCGTCTGCAGCGGCATCTTCTTGTCAAGACGATTATAGAATACGCTCGATATTTTATGTCGGTCTGCTTTTTCAGTCGCTTCTTCTTCTATTAATGATGCCATTGTGAGCGTTTTGTGAACGGACATTTTTTTGTCCTTCATCTGCGTCCGGTATTTTTCGGCCGTTTTATCGGTTTCTTTGATCATCGCTTCGATAATGGCTTCCAGCTTTGTTTCCGGATCGTAAAACGGGTATGTCGCAGGGTAGAGATACCCCTCCAGCGGATGCTTGATGTTTTTGTTCAAGACATCATCTTTGATTACATTCGGATATTTCTTTTTCAATTTGTTAATAAAGTTTTTGTCATCAAGCTTATTCATAATGTCTTTTTCTGAATAATTGGTTTGGCCTGCGATCATGGCGGCGATTTCAGTGAGCTGCCGGCCCTCCGGAACGACGATCTTAAAGGCTGGAACGTGAGATGTGCTTGTCAGCTTATCGATCAATTCAGCGGGGCTCATCGACTGGCTGAGCTGAAAGTTTCCGGCTTGAAATCCTGATGCATGCTTGAATTTGACATAGGCGATAAACACTTTTTCATTTTTAATTAACTCTTGTTTTTTCAGCTTTGCGGCGATCGTTGAAACGGTCGAGCCTTTCGGGATGTATACGTTGACCGCTTTTTCGCTGTTTTTATCGACCGGCTCAAGAGCGGATTTCACGTAGAGCGATGCACCGCCTGCAATGAGAATAATCAGCACTGCCGCCGCGGTCAGCCAAAATTTAATTTTATGATCAAGGAGTTTTTTTATGAACGGTTTCTTAGTCTGGTCTTCAAACATTTATGTCCTCCTCTCCTCCCATGGTATATACTACATGATTCGTTGATATTCGGCAATTTATTACAATACTTTTGTCATAAAAAAAAGCCGCCTTGCGGCAGCTTTTTTTATTCTTCTTCCTCTTCGTCGGCTAAAAACGTGTTCAGCGTCTCTTCGATCATATCCCATTCTTCCTCAGTTTCGATCGGCATCAGCTCGCCGTCTTCGCCGTTTTCGTTCGGAATGAAGCTTGAAGCATGGATTTCGATTTCCTCATCATCCTGCGCTTCAATCGGATAATACAGGACGTACGATTTATCAAATTTATCGCTGTCAAATGTGAATAACACTTCACAAAGCTGTTCATTTCCTTTATCGTCTACGATCGTAATGTTTTTTTCACCGTGTTCCATTTGATCACCTCATGTATTTAGGCTGTCGAGATACCCTTGAAGGATCATCACCGCCGCCATTTTATCGATTACTTTTTTTCGTTTTTGCCTGCTGACATCAGCTGAAATCAGCATCTTTTCAGCCGCCATCGTCGAGAGCCGCTCGTCCCAGAGCACGACGGGGACATGAAACGCGTCTTCTAGGACTTCCGCAAATTTCTGGCTGGCTTCTCCCCTTGGCCCGACGGTACCGTTCATATTTTTGGGAAATCCGAGGACAATTTTGTCTATTGTATAGTCTTTCGTTAACTCAGCCAAGCGGTCAAGTCCAAAATCGCCGCCCGCTTCGTCGATTTTGATCGTTTCTATTCCCTGAGCCGTCCAGCCCATTTCATCGCTCAGCGCGACGCCGAGCGTTTTTGAACCTAAATCAAGACCTAATATTCGCATTCTTTTTTACGCCTCTTTATGCTTTTCTATATACGATTTAACCAATTCCTCGATTATCTCGTCTCTTTCGATTTTCCGAATCAAATTGCGTGCATCGCGATGCCTTGGAATATAAGCGGGATCACCTGATAGCAAATATCCGACAATTTGGTTGATCGGGTTGTAGCCTTTTTCCTGAAGCGCATCATGGACGGTTATCAGCACTTCATTCACATTGGTTTCCATTGAATCGTCGGAAAAGTTAAATTTCATCGTCTTATCAAATGAGCTCACCGTTTTGCACCTCTTTCCCAAATTCGAAAGGCCAAAGTGTTTAGCCTGAATACCTTATATCACCATTCTACACTACATCGGCTTTTTATAAAACGGATTTCACCCATTCTTCTGCAGAAGATAAAGCTTCTTCCAATTTTTCAGGCTGTTTCCCCCCGGCCTGGGCCATGTCTGGACGGCCGCCACCGCCGCCTCCGCACGCTTCAGCGACTTGTTTGACGAGTTTGCCAGCGTGAAAACCACGCTCTATTAAATCTTTTGTAACTCCCGCAGAAATATTCACTTTTTCGTTTTGCACTGCGCCAAGCACGATGACACCTGAGCCTAATTTCGCTTTCAGTTCGTCGACCATCGTCCTGAGGTGATTCATGTCTTTCGCGTTTACTTTTTCGGCGAGCAGTTTGATTCCGCCGATTTCTTTCACTCTTTCCAAAATCTCTCCCGCTTCTTTGTTGCCGAGCTTGGCGAGCAGGGATTCATTTTCCCTCTGAACCGCTTTTAAATCGGCTTGGAGCGATTCGATCCGTTTCGGCACTTCTTTTACGTTTGTTTTTAGCGCATCTGCCGCATGCTCGAGCAATTCAAGCTTAACATTCATTTCCTGGTATGCGCCCTTGCCTGTTACCGCTTCGATCCGGCGCGTTCCGGCGCCGATTCCGGATTCGGAAACGATTTTAAAGAGGCCGATTTCGGCGGTGTTTTTCACGTGGCAGCCTCCGCACAGCTCGATGCTGTAATCGCCGACTTTGACAACGCGGACGATGTCGCCGTATTTTTCTCCAAACAATGCCATAGCGCCCATTGCCTTTGCTTCATCAATCGGTTTCAGATCGATTTCAACAGGAATCGAATCCCAAATTTTCTCGTTCACTTTTGCCTCGATTTGCGCCAGTTCTTCTTTTGTAACCTGTCCGAAATGGGAGAAGTCAAAGCGCAGACGGCTGCCGGTCACAAGCGATCCGGCCTGGTTGACATGCGTTCCGAGCACGTCTTTTAAAGCCTGATGGAGCAGGTGTGTCGCCGTGTGGTTTTTGACGATGTCTTTTCTGAAGCGCTCCGTCACTTCTGCGGAGACGCTCATGCCTTTTTGAACCGTTCCGCTTTCAACGATTCCTTCGTGCAGGTGCTGACCGTTCGGCGCTTTTTTGACATCCGTGATGCGGACTGCCGCTTCTTCGCTTCTCAGCCAGCCTTTGTCGCCGATTTGTCCGCCGCTTTCTGCATAGAACGGCGTCTCTTCCAGCATGATTTGAACTTTGCTTCCTTCATGAACAAGATCGGCAAGCTCGCCTTCCTGAAGAAGTTCTGTGATTTTCGTGTCGTTTTTCAGCACAGAATAGCCGACGAACTTGCTTTCTGTCATGATATCGCGGAGCGCGCCGCCTTGAACCTGCATGCTGCCGACATCCTGCCGGGCCTGGCGCGCGCGTTCGCGCTGCTTGTTCATTTCGCGTTCAAAGCCTTCATGATCGACCTTCATGCCTTCGTCTTCAGCGTACTCTTCAGTCAGTTCGACAGGGAATCCGTACGTATCGTAAAGCTTGAAGACATCTTCGCCTGAAATGACGCCGTTTCCTTTTTTCTTCTCTTTTCCGATGACCTCCGAGAGGATCGCGAGCCCTTCGTTCAGCGTTTCATGGAAGCGTTCTTCCTCCGTTTTGATCACTTTGGCGATAAATTCGGCTTTTTCTTTTACTTCTGAGTAGAAAGCAGCCATGATGTCAGCTACGACAGGCACAAGCTCATACATAAACGGCCGGTTGATATTGATTGCTTTTGCATAGCGCACGGCGCGGCGAAGCAGCCTTCTGATGACATAGCCGCGGCCTTCGTTTGACGGAAGAGCTCCGTCGCCTACCGCAAATGCAACCGTCCGGATATGGTCGGCGATCACCTTAAAGGCGGTATCCTTTTCTTTCGATGTTCCGTATGCTTCGCCTGAAATGGCTTCGGTTGCTTTGATGATCGGCATAAACAGGTCTGTATCATAGTTTGTTTTGGCGTCCTGAATAACGGATACCATCCGCTCAAGCCCCATTCCCGTATCAATGTTTTTCTTCGGAAGCGGCGTGTACGTTCCGTCCGGATTGTGGTTGAATTCGGAAAACACGAGGTTCCAGATTTCAAGATAGCGCTCGTTTTCTCCGCCGGGATACAGTTCCGGATCTTCAGGATCGTTGCCGTATGCTTCGCCGCGGTCGTAGAAAATTTCTGTATTCGGGCCGCTCGGTCCTTCGCCGATGTCCCAGAAGTTCCCTTCCAGTCTGATGATCCGCTCTTCCGGAATGCCGATTTTTTTTGCCCACAATTCGTACGCTTCATCATCTTCCGGGTGAACGGTAACAGACAAGCGTTCAGGGTCAAAGCCGATCCATTTTTTGTCGGTTAAAAATTCCCATGCCCATTCGATCGCTTCTTCTTTAAAGTAATCGCCGATCGAAAAGTTTCCGAGCATTTCAAAGAACGTGTGATGCCGGGCCGTTTTTCCGACGTTTTCAATGTCGTTCGTCCGGATCGATTTTTGGGCGTTGCAAATGCGCGGATTTTCAGGTACCACCCGTCCGTCAAAGTATTTTTTCAGCGTCGCGACTCCGCTGTTGATCCAGAGCAAGGATGGATCCTCGTGCGGAATGAGAGAGGCGCTCGGTTCAACGGTATGGCCTTTTTCTTTAAAAAAATCTAAAAACATTTGACGCACTTCTGCGGATGTTAATGTCTTCACTGTGTTTCCTCCTTTAATTGATGCATGCAATATAAAAAGCCCCCGTCCCATGCAAACCTTGCAGCTGCACAGGGACGAGAGCTCCTCTCGCGGTACCACCCTGATTATGGACAGATTCGTCCATCACCTTGATATCCGTATAACGCCGGATAAAGACGGCAGGTTTTCGCCTGCACTCAGGATTAGCTTCTACTGATCTTCTGCTAAAGCTCTTTCAGCCTAAAGGAGCTTTTCTCTGTAAACAGGGCTTCAGTATACTCGGATCCGTCAGTCGAGATTCGTATGTATGTCTATCTCGAAATTATAGACAACGATGCAGTGAATGTCAATTCTCCCTGCGGTCAGGCTTTCCTCGCCGCCAAAAAATGGGCGAACATGACCTTTAATACGGCCATCACCGGAACCGCGAGAATCATCCCGATGATGCCGGCCAATTCGTCGCCGGCAAGGAGGCCGAGCATGATGACAACGGGATGCATGTGCAGGCTTTTTCCGACAACGAGCGGTCCGAGAATATTGCTTTCAATAAACTGCAGAGTCAAAATCGTCGCAATCACAACGATGATAAGCTTTGTCGACAAAGCAGCTGCAACCATAAGAGCCGGGACTGCCCCGATGATGGGCCCGAAATAGGGAATGACGTTTGTCGCCCCGATCATGAGGCCGAGTATCAGCGGATACGGCAGGCCGAAAAGCCAAAATGACAGGCCGGCCCCCAGCCCGATGACAAGACATACGAACAATTGCCCCCTGATGTAATCCCCGAGCGAATCGTCGACATCCCGGATGAACGCGCTGCCTCTTTTTCTCCATGAAGCCGGCGTTATGTACCAGACCGCTTTTTTCATCGTGTCGATATCTTTCACCATATAAAACACAAGGAAAGGAATAATCGCTGCAACAAGCATGTAGTCAAAAACAAAACGGATGCTCGTAATCGTCCGTTCCGCCCAGCTTCCTACAAACGCTTCAGCCCGATTGACAAACTTGTCGATTCTGTCATGCATACCGTCTGGCCAGGCGTTTGTATGATCATGCAGCTTATCGAGCATGCTTTCGT
>NZ_JBALMR010000018.1:33854-63303 GCF_036963165.1 Bacillus sp. JJ675
AAGAAGAGGAGATAAATGATCAGAATGCTCAAGGTTCTCGGTACGCCAGCCTGATGAATCTTTTCAACGATGGGCAGAAGCAGATAAGTGATAAAAACCGCGATCGCCAAAGGGATCAAAATCGACTTCAAGAGGAGAGAAACCGGCTCCCATATCATCCGGAGCTGCAAAAAGATATAAACGGTCAGGAGGAAGAGCATGAAAATCGAGATCCACATTAAAAGCTGCAGCGGTTTTTTCAGCATGTTTTTCACCTCTTTTGTTATCCTTTCGATGATATTGAAAAATTATTCTTTTCTCCGAATTAAAGGATTTTTATAAGAATAAAATGGACTAAACCCGAAAAACCAACCAGCCGGATAGACCGCTTGATTTTTCTGAATTAACAAAACTATTTGACTATTTTAATGGTAAAAATGTATAATATCCCTGCTGATGGAATTACTTGTTATATGATATGACACACATAAAGGGGGAATAAAATGATTGTATTTGACCAGGTAAATAAGCACTATGGAAACTTTCATGTTTTGAAAGACATCAACTTACATATCAAAAAAGGCGAAGTCGTCGTCATCATCGGCCCCTCCGGCTCGGGAAAAAGCACGCTGCTCCGCTGCATCAACCGGCTGGAAACGATTGACCAAGGCACATTAACGGTAAACGGCACGGTGATGAACGATAAAAAAACAGACATCAATAAAATCCGCCAAAATATCGGAATGGTATTCCAGCACTTTCATCTCTACCCGCACAAAACAGTTCTGCAAAACATCATGCTAGCCCCTATAAAAGTATTAAAAAAACCCGTAAAAGAAGCACAGGAAACATCCGAATATTACCTGCAGAAAGTCGGCATTCCCGACAAAGCCGATTCCTACCCGTCCCAGCTTTCCGGCGGCCAGCAGCAAAGGGTCGCAATCGCGAGAGGCCTGGCCATGAAGCCTGACATCATGCTGTTTGACGAACCGACGTCCGCTCTCGATCCCGAAATGATCGGAGAGGTATTGGACGTGATGAAAACCCTTGCCAAAGAAGGCATGACAATGGTCGTCGTAACCCATGAAATGGGGTTTGCCAAAGAGGTAGCCGACCGCATCGTATTTATCGACCAAGGAAAAGTTTTGGAGGAAGCAATACCGGCTGAGTTCTATGCGAATCCCCGCGAAGAAAGGGCGCGTCTGTTCTTAAGCCGTATCTTAAACCATTAAACAGAATTGGAGGAATAGGTATGTCACTTATAAAAAAAATCCCGGCATTCGGATTTACTGCTCTCTTAGCGATCATGCTTCTTGCCGCCTGCGGAGGAAAGGAAACCGGAGGATCTGACAGCGGGAATACGAATACGTTTGAAACGATTAAAAAGCGGGACAAAATCGTATTCGGTGTGAAAAATGACACGCGGCTGTTCGGCTTGAAAGATCCGAAGTCAGGCGAAATCGAAGGCTTTGATATCGATATCGCCAAACAGCTTGCCAAACAAATTCTCGGCGACGAAAACAAAGCCGAGTTTAAAGAAGTCACATCCAAAACAAGGATTCCTATGCTGCAAAATAACGAAATTGACGCCATTATCGCCACCATGACCATTACGGAAGAACGCAAAAAAGAAGTCGATTTCTCAGATGTGTACTTTGAAGCAGGCCAGTCGCTCCTCGTCAAAAAAGACAGCCCGATCAAAAGCACGGCCGACCTTGGCAAAGGAACAAAAGTTTTGGCGGTAAAAGGGTCGACATCGTCACAAAACATCCGCAAAGAAGCTCCTGAAGCCTCCGTTCTTGAATTCGAAAATTACGCAGAAGCCTTTACCGCTTTAAAATCAGGACAGGGCGACGCTTTAACGACAGATAATGCGATCCTGTACGGAATGGCTGATGAGGATTCTTCCTTCCACTTAGTCGGCGGTACGTTTACCGAAGAGCCGTACGGAATTGCCGTGAAAAAAGGACAAAAAGAGCTGGTAAAGGAAATCAACAAAGCGTTAAAAGAGCTGAAATCAAGCGGCGAATACGACAAGGTCTACAAAAAATGGATCAAGGAAGGATGACGACAATAGCCGGCTTTCGTTAAAGGAGTGTGAAGCGTATTGAACTTCTCGATACTCACCGAAAATTGGGAAATGTATTTGGAAGGCTTTAAAACGACCATTTTAGCAAGCGTCATCGGTTTAATCTGCAGCTTTTTGCTGGGGACAATCATTGCCGTCATGAGAATTGCGCCGCTGAAACCTTTACATTGGCTGGGTACCGCCTATGTTGAATTCGTCCGCAATATCCCGCTTTTATTGATTACGTTCGTTTTCTTCTATGGCCTTCCGTCTAGCGGAATGGTCATAGACGGCTTTACCGCCGGAACGATCGCGTTAACGATTTATACGGCGGCATTTATCGCCGAAGCGATACGCGCCGGAATCCAATCGGTGCCAAAAGGACAAATGGAAGCGGCAAGGTCGTCCGGTTTAACCTACAACCAAACGATGAGATACATTATATTGCCGCAGGCGATTAAAATCGTGATTCCTCCGCTGGGAAATCAGTTTATTAATTTAGTCAAAAATTCTTCTATTCTCGGCGTTGTCGCAGGAATGGATTTAATGTATCAAGGGGATCTGATTTCTTCCAGCACCCTGGTCACCTTTGACGTCTATATTTTTGTGGGGCTGTTCTATCTGCTGTTAACGATACCGCTCAGCATTGGAGTCGGACAATTGGAAAAAAAGCTGGCCAAAAGCAATTAACAGGCAGGAGGGTGACATGTTATGGATTTTTCCGGCGCTTATACACCAGACCATCTTTTATTTTTGTTAAACGGTTTTTATGTCACGTTGAAGGTTGCGTTTATTTCCATTATTCTCAGCTTTATCATCGGCGGCGTCATCGGGACGCTGCGTTTTGCAAATATTCCCGTCGTCTCAACCATGCTGGCCGTTGTCGTGGAGACGATTCGAAATCTGCCGCTGTTGTTAATTATCTTCTTTACTTATTTTGCTTTGCCTGAAGTCGGCATCAAACTGGGCATCACAGCTTCAGCGATTGCAGCATTAACCGTGTTTGAGTCGGCGATGCTTTCAGAAATCATCAGAAGCGGATTGCAATCGATCGATAAAGGCCAGATTGAAGCGGCCCGTTCTTCCGGCTTGACGTATATTCAGACATTAATGTCGATCATCATGCCGCAGGCGCTCAGAAGAATGGTCCCGCCGATCGTCAGCCAATTCATCTCGCTTTTGAAGGATACATCGCTGGCCGTGGTGATCGCCCTGCCGGAACTGACCCATAATGCACAGGTGATCAACGGACAAAAAGGCAACTATCTCATCCCTATCTTCCTGTTGGTTGCCCTGATGTATTTTACGGTGAATTACTGTCTTTCGCTTGCAGCGAGACGTTTGGAAGCAAGGGAAACGTAAGAGAGGATACCCGAAGAACGGGTACCCCTCTCTTTAAAACATTCTCATAACGCGCCTTCTAAGCTTTCTCATGTTCCGTTTATTCATCATGTCGCTTTGAGACGCCATGTAATACATCAACGCCCCGGCACCTAACGAAATGAGAGAAGTCATTGTCCGATTCAACATTCTAACCTCCATTCAAAGGTTAATCGTACGTTCGTCATCCGTAAACAGATCGTCAAGACTGCTCAATGTTCCGTCTTCTTCCACCTGATGGGTTGAAATTTTTCCTTTCGAAAGGGTCAGCTCTATGAAGCATCCCCAGCAATAGTATTGATTCACACCGATTTTTCCGATGTCTTTGCCTTTGCAGTTCGGGCAGATCAGCATTCGTATACACACCTCTTATTTAATTCAGGACGATTGTGCTTCTGCCTACTTGAAGCGGTTCGCCTGATGGCTGGATGTGCTTTTTGTCGCCTGACAAGTCGGCAAAAAAACCGTCTGAAAGTTCGTATGATACGATTATGCCCGAGTCGGAAGAAAAGTATACATCTTCCAGTATTCCCAGCGTATCGCCGCTCCCGTTTTTGACCATTTTTTGTTTAAGCTGGTCATAGGAAATGCTCTGCTTTGGGATTTGCATCGGCTTAAATACGGTGAAATCAACGAATATCCCGTCACGATTAATCTCAGTGACGGAGGGAAGCGGAAGGAGCGAGCGATGGTTGTAAAAGCGCCGCTTCTCTTCCATGACAAATCCGAGGCATGTCCCTTCCTGGGAAAAACAAATATCTGTCACCGCTCCAAGCAAAAGAGACGACTGCCTGTCGTAGACATTGAGCCCTTCCAGCTCATTGCATGTTCTCAAAGTGTGATCAACCACCTTTTTCAGAACAGTCTTAGGTTCTGCCGTTGGAACGGGACTCATACGATGAAATGGATTCCATGAAAAAGCTTTATTCCGCCTCTTTTTCCATAAAGTCAAACGGTGTAATGCCCTCCATGCCGATATTGGCGTCATATATGCTAAACGGCAGCTCCTTTTGGAGCGCGGCGAGCTCTTCGTCTTCTTCATGCGCTGCCTGCTGAAGCCTTCTCTTGAGCGAAGTCTGCCTTTCAGAGGAATCTTTGTTTTTGATGCCCCATTCGAGCGCTTCCTCTTCGCCGCACAAAATGAGAAATTTTTTGCTTCTTGTAATTGCCGTATAAAGCAGATTTCTTCTCAGCATCCGGTAATAGCTTTTGACGACGGGAAGGATGACGATCGGAAATTCGCTGCCCTGCGATTTATGAATCGAACAGCAGTAAGCATGCGTAAACTGATTAAAATCCTTTTTGGTGAATGTGATCTCGTTGCCGTCGAAAGAGACGACGGCCATGTCTTCTTTTTCCGTATTTTCCTTCGCATAAAAGATGGAGACGATTTCTCCCATATCTCCGTTAAACACATTGTGCTCCGGCTGGTTGACGAGCTGAAGAACTTTATCTCCCGTCCTGTAGACGACATCCCCGTACTTCAATTCCCTGCCTTTTTGCTTCGGCGGATTGAGGATGTTTTGCAAAAGCGCGTTTAATTCATTGATTCCCGCCGGTCCTCTGTACATCGGAGCGAGCACTTGGATGTCCCGTGCGGAATACCCTTTTTGCAATGCGTTTTGGACGACTTTTTCCACGACCTCTTTCATTTGCTGCTGACGGCACCTGATAAATGACCGGTCCTTTGTCGGCGCTGTCAAATTTTGCGGCAGCCGGCCCTTTTTCATATCATGCGCAAGTTCCACGATTGATGAACCTTCAGCCTGCCGGTAGATATCGGTTAATCTGACGGAAGGAATGACGTTCGAGGCTAAAAGATCCCTGAGCACCTGTCCCGGTCCGACGGACGGAAGCTGATCTTCGTCTCCGACCATGATGACCTGTATCCGGTTGGGTATCGCTTTGAACAATTGATTGGCAAGCCATATATCGAGCATGCTCGTCTCGTCGATAATCACCAGCCGGCCTTCGATCGGGTTGTCCTCGTCATGTGTAAACCCTTCAGAACCGTTCCAGCCGAGGAGCCTGTGAATCGTCACGGCCGGAAGCCCCGTCGACTCGCTCATCCGTTTGGCCGCTCTGCCTGTCGGCGCAGCCAGGACAAACGGAAACGCCTCGTCTTTTTTATAATCAGCCGGATTCAAGCTCAAACCGTGAAGCTCGCTGTACAATTCGACAATTCCCCTGATGACCGTCGTTTTCCCAGTCCCCGGTCCTCCGGTTAAAAGGAGCATCGGAGACATCAGCGCTTTTTGAATCGCTTCTTTTTGGCTTGGCGCGTACTGAACCTGCATCCGTTCCTCAAGCTCCCCTAAAGCAAGCAAAAATTCCGATTCGGGGAACTGATCGTCATATTCGGTTTGTTCCGCGATCGTCAGCACCCTTTTGGCAAAGCTTTGTTCAGCATAGTAAAGCGAAGGATAGTAGCACCTGTCATCTTCTATGAACAATTCCTTTTGTTCGCCGAGCGAAATGATCGAATCCGCCACATCCATTTCGGTCACCTTTTCTTCGCCTGGCGACTGGTTCAGCAGCTTTTGCGTCTCGATGATGAGCTGTTTTGTCTCGATGTAAGTATGCCCTTCCTGCAGGCATGCCGCTTCGATCGTAAATAAAATCGCCGCTTTGACCCGTTCTGGATGCCTGCCCGAAATCCCCATTCGGCCGCCCAGTTCATCCGCTTTCACAAAGCCGATCCCTTCGACGTCCTTCACGAGCTGGTACGGATTTTCGCGGATTTTATCAAGCGTTTCCGATTCATATGCCTGATAAATTTTCATCGAAAGCTGGGGTCCAAAACCGAACTCGCTTAACGAAATCATGATCTGCTCGAGCCCCTGGTGCTGCTGAAGCGCGGCGGCAAGCTTATCCGCTTTTTTCTTTGACAGCTTCGGGACGTCGTAAAGCACTGAAGCGTCGCCCAGAATTTTGTTGATCGCGCCTTCCCCGAGCTTATTGACGATTTCTTCTGCCGTTTTTTTGCCGATGCCTTCAAACAAGTCGCTCGACAAATATTGAATGACGCCCTCTTTTGTCGTGGGGACTTCTTTTTTAAAATGATCCGTCTGAAATTGGAGGCCGAACTTCGGATGGGAGGCGGTTTTTCCGTAAAACGTATACGTTTCATCTTCAAAGATCGCCGGAAAATAACCTGTGACGGAAACGGTTTTCTCATCAAACGATTCAGATGTTTCCTGGACTTTTACTTTCAGCACGGTATAGAGATTTGTTTCGTTGTGATAGATGACAGTTGTTACCGTTCCCTTCAGAAAGGACGCCTCATCCATTCGCATTTGGTCCGGATTTTGGTGTTTCACTGTGCTCCTCCCTCCTTTACAGCGCTCTCGGCATCATGCTTCTTCGAGCAATTGCTTGGCCTGGATGCTCAAGAAATGGTCAGGCTGTATGTCGATCGCTTTGTTCAGCATCGCAAGCGCTTTTTCCCGGTTTTCCTGATAGGCGTATGCAACGCCTAAATTATAATAAGCATCGGCATGCCCCGGATTGAGCTCCGTTACTGTGGAAAACTGGGCGATCGCTTCGTCCAGCAGGCCTTCGTTGGCAAGGCACAGCCCGTATTGAAAGCGGGCTTCGTGATCCGCTTCATTCAATTCGGCCGCCCTCTGCAAATACGGCAAAGCGAGCTTCGGCTGCTCAAGTTTTACGAGCACGGTTCCGAGCATATAAAACAAGTCGCTGTTTTCCATGCCCGTCCGGTATGCTTTTTCAAACATATCCTTTGCCTCTTGGTAGCGCTCTTTCATGACATAGACATTTCCGGCTCCATAATAAGCCGCTCCGGCTTTTTCATCAAGGCTTACCGCCCTTTCATAAAAGGCGAGCGCCCTGTCCAATTCGCCGAGTGCCGACAGCAGGTTTGCAAAGTTGATGTACGGAACGGCATCGCCGCTGTTTTTATCGATTGCTTTTGTAAATGCTTCGGCCGCTTTTTCAAAGTCTCCCTTTTGCATGGCATCAATTCCGATTTGGTTGTAGTCCAAAAGCCTTCTCCCTTTCGTGCTCGATTTTAAAAAGGCCGTCGACAAAGTCGACAGCCGTCAAGCCCCAGGATTCCGGGGCTTTGTTTATTATACATACCAGAGCTTTTGCCCGTCTTTGTATACATCATCGATCGTTCCGCCGCCAAGGCATTCTTCGCCTCTGTAAAAGACGACCGCTTGTCCAGGCGTCACGGCGCGGACAGGCTCTTTAAAAATGACTTCCGCTTCATCGGTTCCGGTCATTTTGACGGTGACCTCATGATCAGCTTGGCGATAGCGGAACTTAGCCGTGCAGGAAAGTTCAGACTCATCTCTGAAGGCGCCGCTGTGCACAAAGCTCACGTTTGTCGCCGTGATCTTGTCTGAATACAAGAGCGGGTTGTCAAAGCCTTGATCAACATACAAAATATTTTTTTCGAGATCTTTTCCGACGACAAACCACGGCTCTCCGCTTCCGCCGATGCCAAGGCCGTGCCTTTGCCCGATCGTGTAATACATCAAACCGTCGTGGCTGCCTTTGACTTCGCCTTCCATCGTCCGCATCTCTCCCGGCTGTGCCGGCAGATATTGGCTGAGGAATGTTTTGAAATTCCGTTCGCCGATAAAGCAGATGCCCGTGCTGTCTTTTTTCGCCGCCGTCGCAAGTCCCGCTTCTTTTGCGATTTCGCGGACGCGGCTTTTTTGCAGCTCGCCGATCGGGAACAGCACTTTATCAAGCTGTTCTTCTGTCAGCTGGTTCAGGAAATACGTCTGGTCTTTATTTTCGTCAAGTCCCCTCAGCATTTTAACCCTGCCTTCCGTACGGTCGACCCTCGCATAATGGCCTGTGGCAAGATAGTCTGCGCCAAGCGACAAAGCGTGCTCCAAAAAGGCTTTAAATTTAATTTCTTTATTGCACATGACATCGGGATTCGGCGTTCTGCCCGCTTTATATTCATCAAGAAAATATTGGAACACCTTTTCCCAATATTGCTTTTCAAAATTAACCGCATAATACGGGATGCCGATTTGGTTACAGACTTTAATGACATCTTCATAATCTTCCGTAGCGGTGCAAAACCCGTTTTCATCGGTGTCATCCCAGTTTTTCATAAAAATCCCGATGACATCGTAGCCTTGCTCTTTCAAAAGCAGGGCTGCGACAGAAGAATCAACGCCACCGGACATTCCGACGACTACCCGTGTATCTTCAGGCCGCTTCGTCATTTTCATCAACTCCAATAAATCAATTCATTAACTTATCCTTCACAGATCATATCATCATTATCAAGCGCGATGCGAATCTTTAGCTCACGCCAGACGATCTACAACCTTTGCGAGCTCTTCTGCCGCGCGCTTTATTTGCTCTTCGGTATTGCCAAAGCCGAAGCTGATCCGTATTGATGAAGTGAGCTGATCTGCATGTTCGCCGAACATCGCGGAGAGAACATGGGAAGGAAGAACCGATCCGGCGGTGCAGGCCGATCCGCTCGATACCGCGATGCCGGCCATATCCAAGTTAACGAGCAGCGCCTCGACCGAAACCCCCGGGAAGTACAAGTTCAAAATATGGGGAAGACTGTCCTCAAGACTTCCGTTCACTTCAAATTGGACGCCTTCACGTTCAAGCGTTTTGGTGATGATGTTTTTGAAGCGGCGGTAAAGAGCCGTTTTTTCTTCTCTTTCCTGTTTTGTGAGAATAACGGCTTCGCTCAACCCCACGATCCCTGGCACGTTTTCCGTTCCGGCCCGGCGTTTGCGTTCCTGTTCGCCTCCGAAAACAATCTGCGTGAGCTTCGCTTTTTCATTGACATACAAAAAGCCTGTCCCCTTCGGTCCATTCAGTTTGTGCCCGGAAACAGACATCATGTCGATATGGCTGCCTTTTACATCGATCGGCAAGAAACCGAACGCCTGAACGGCATCTGTGTGGAACAATGCCTGATGGTCTTTTACAAGCGCTCCGATTTCGTCAATCGGCTGAAGCGTCCCCACTTCATTATTTCCGTACATTACCGTGACAAGGATGGTATCATCGCGCAGCGCATCCTCGACTTGCCGGGCGGAAACCCGGCCGCTTTTGTCAACGTCAAGGTATGTCACATCAAAGCCCATTTCCTCCAGCCTGTTGCATGTATGCAGTACTGCGTGATGCTCTATCTTGGTCGTGATGATGTGCTTTCCTTTATCCTTATTCGCCTGCGCGCTTCCTAAAATCGCCATATTGTCGGCTTCCGTGCCGCCACTCGTAAAAACGATTTCATTCTCACGCGCTCCGATTTCCCCGGCGATCATCGCCCTTGCATCATCAATCCATTTCCGGCCTTCTCTGCCGAAGGAATGAATGCTTGAAGGATTGCCGAAGTTTTCCGTAAAATAAGGCAGCATTTTTTCTACTACGCGCGGATCGGTCGGAGAAGTTGCTGCATGATCTAAATAAATCCGTTCCATCCTCATTACACCTCAAGTCTTAAATGTAAAACATATAGGCTTCCTGATCGCCTTCCGTATAGCTTGCCAAGTCTTCGAGCGTCGTGGAGTCAAGCACTTCCTTGACGGCGTCGCGGATCTTGATCCACAGCTCGCGTTTGGCAGGCTCCTCGTTTTCAAGCACTTCAACGGGGCTGATCGGGCCTTCCAGCACGCGGATAATGTCGCCCGCCGTAATGGAAGCTGGGTCATCGCCAAGAATATAGCCGCCGTATGCGCCGCGGATGCTTTTGACAAGCCCGGCATTCCGCAACGGGGATACAAGCTGTTCCAAATAATGCTCGGATAAATCGTTTGTCTGGGCAATGCTTTTCAAAGAAGTCGGGCCTTCGCCATGCTTCTTGGCAAGCTCAATCATAATCGTCAGCCCGTATCTGCCTTTAGTTGATATTTTCAAATTAAACACCTCTAACCTATAACAAAATCATGCCTTCAGGACGAAGTTACTCAGGCCGTTTCACAGGACGTGAAAGTCTTTAGCCGAGTTTCGCTCCGGACGAAGGTACTCTGGGCCCTCTCACAGGATGCGGAAGCCGTAAACCGCATTTCGTTACGGAGATTTCCGCCGAAAAAAAGATATCCCCGCCCTGCTGTCGGCCGTCCGGATATTTCTTCTGCGTGTACAAGCCGCTATATGCCGGCAAGCATTTTGCTTGTCCGTCTGATAGATTACAGGTAATTATAGCACACTTTATATAAACTTTCATTTTCCGCTATATAATCAGTGTTGCCATATTGATTTCTTTTCTAATCGTCTTTTTTCCGTTACTCTATAAAAAGAATATATTCAGGAGAGATTGATCATGAAACCATTAGCATTTCGAATGCGTCCGACAAAAATTGAAGAGGTTCTCGGCCAAGATCATCTCGTAGGAGAAGGCAAGATCATTCAGCGGATGGTGCAGGCAAAGCACCTTTCGTCCATGATCCTGTACGGGCCGCCCGGCATCGGAAAAACATCGATCGCAACGGCCATTGCCGGGAGCACAAGCATCGCCTTCCGGAAGCTGAACGCGGTGATCAACAACAAAAAGGACATGGAAGCAGTTGCCGCTGAAGCGAAAATGTCCGGTCAGGTGATATTAATATTGGACGAGGTGCACCGGCTCGACAAAGGCAAACAGGATTTCCTTCTGCCGTATTTGGAAAACGGAATGATCATCATGATCGGGGCGACGACGGCCAATCCTTATCATGCGATTAATCCGGCGATCAGAAGCAGAACGCAAATTTTCGAGCTGCACCCTTTGAGCCCGGACCAAATCAAAACAGCCATCGAACGGGCTCTGCATGACGAGCACAGAGGCTTAGGTTCATATCAGGTTGAGATTGACGAGAAAGCGCTCGACCATTTCGCGGCAGGCTGCGGCGGAGACGTCCGTTCGGCACTAAATGCAGTGGAGCTTGCCGTTCTGTCGACAAAAGAAAATGAAGAAGGAATCATTCATATTACGACGGAAACGGCGGAAGAATGCCTCCAGAAAAAAAGCTTCGCACATGACAAAGACGGTGACGCTCATTATGACGTGATCTCCGCCTTTCAAAAATCGATCAGGGGATCTGACGTGAATGCTGCTCTCCATTATTTGGCGCGGCTGATGGAAGGCGGTGATTTGGAAAGCCTTGCCCGGAGGCTTCTCGTCATCGCTTATGAGGATATCGGACTTGCAAACCCGCAGGCCGGCGGGAGAACGCTCCAAGCGATTCAAACAGCGGAACGGATCGGGTTCCCCGAAGCGCGCATTCCTCTGGCAAACGCCGTAATCGAGCTTTGCCTGTCGCCTAAATCAAACTCGGCCATCCTCGCAGTTGACAAGGCTTTGGCAGACGTCCGGTCAGGAAAAATCGGCGATGTGCCGAAACACTTAAAAGACGCCCATTATAAAGGGGCTGCCGAGCTTGGCAGGGGCGTTGATTACAAATACCCGCACGACTACGAAAACGGCTGGGTCAAGCAGCAATACCTGCCTGATCCATTGAAAAACAAAGTGTATTACGAACCGAAGCAGACGGGAAAATTTGAACTCGCGCTTAAACAGGTATATGACAAGCTGATGAAGACAAAATGAAAAACGGCCCATCCCCCTTTATCCGGGGAGACGGGCCATTTTTCGTTCCGCTTCCGTTCTGAGCTTGTAAAAATACTTGACGATTTCGTGTTCGCGGTCAATGACCGGTACCATTTTTAAGAGCCGGCGTCTGCCCGTCCTTCTATCTATCATTCCGAGCATTCTGACAAGAACTTGTTCAGACGACAATGTTTGATTAATACTGTTTGTGAAATACTCGTCAAGCGCAGCAAAAAATTGGTATCGATAAAAATGTCCGTCTTCATTTGCCTGATGCAGGGCTTCGTCATAAATCCGCTCGTTTTCCGTTACATCATCAACATTTCTTACGCTATTGGATCGGGACTCTATTTCGGTCGTTTTGTTTATCGCTGTAAGCGTGCACATGCTGAATATATCTTTCCCGTCCACATTAATGAAAGCCCTCCCCATTTAATCATGGGCTTTTCGATATGCCGTAACGTGAAAGTTCACCCGATTTTTTAGACTTTCGCATATCAAATCGTCCAATCGCCTTTTATCTTTGCTCCATCTTCTCATGAACTTCCTCCAAAACGGCAAAAAGGATAGCCGGCGGCATTTCCTTGCTATCCTTTTGCATTATTTATCTTTCACCCTTTTGATCGGAATATCTTTCAATAGCTCCATGACCACATGGCCGCCCATGATTAAGCCGGCGACTGACGGAACAAAGGCGTTTGATGACGGCGGCATCTGCGCTTTGCGGATTTTCGCCTCATCATTTCCGACGACTTTGCGGACGTCTTCGCGGATCACGATTGGGCTTTCATCGGAAAAGACGACTTTAATGCCTTTTGTAATGCCTTCTTTGCGCAGTCTCGTCCGAATCACTTTTGCAATCGGATCTGTGTGCGTTTTTGAAATATCGGCGACTTGAAACCTCGTCGGATCCGTCTTATTGGCCGCGCCCATGCTTGAAATGATCTTGATGTTCCGCTTGAGGCACTCCTTCATTAAATGGATCTTATAATGAATCGTATCCGAGGCGTCGATCACATAGTCAGGTTCATAGGCAAAAAACTGCTCATACGTTTCTTCCGTATAAAACATCTTTAAGGCGATGCAATCGCATTCCGGGTTGATATCGGCGATCCTTGCCTTCATCAAGTCAACCTTGGGCTGGCCGACCGTCGAAAGCAGCGCGGGAAGCTGACGGTTGACGTTTGTGATGTCAACGTCGTCTTTATCGACCATTACGATTCTGCCGACTCCGGAGCGGGCGAGCGCTTCTGCCGCGAACGAACCGACGCCGCCGATTCCCAAAACGGCAACCGTGCTGTTTTTTAAAATTTTCAATCCTTCTTTGCCAATCGCTAATTCATTGCGTGAAAACTGATGTAACAAGAATCTCACTCCATCTTTATATACAGTTACCGATAGTATCTTATCATAATCGGGTCATTAAACAAGCTGTCTGTTCAATTTTCATTCATATTTTTGCTTTTGTCTCATACACTTTTCTAAGTATGGCCAAAATTTTCAAACTACAAAAAAGTCCCGATTGTGCCGTTGCCGCATTCCTTCGTTTTGATCCCGCTCTCGGCAGGTGGGTGTTCTGTTCCAAACTTTGCAAGTCCTCCGGTTTCGAGTGAAAAGAGGCATTTACTCCGTTTGAAAACAATGAACTCCCAAGTAAAGAAATGTTCGGTCAAAACTAGGTGTACAACAAACACATCAGGACTTTATTTGTTAAAAATGATATCATACGTCCCCTTGATTTTCAATGGGATGAACAGCCGTATATTTTACAATTTACTGTCGAACTTTGCGGTTGATTGACAGGTGCAGCTCATCGAGCTGGGCGCTGTCAACTTCGCTAGGAGCTTCCATCAACAGACAGCTTGCGCTTGCTGTTTTCGGGAAGGCGATCGTATCTCTCAAATTGGTTCGGCCGCTGAGCAGCATCACAAGCCGGTCAAGGCCGAGCGCGATTCCGCCGTGCGGGGGAGCCCCGTATTCAAACGCCTCAAGCAGGAAGCCGAACTGTTCTTTCGCCTCTTCCTCAGATAAACCGAGAAGCGCAAACATTTTCTCCTGAACGTCTTTTTCAAAAATACGGATCGATCCGCCGCCCAGCTCATAGCCGTTTAAGACGAGGTCATAGGCTTGAGCTTTCATGTCTTCCGGATTCGTGTCGACCAGTTCCAGGTCTTCCCGGACAGGCATCGTGAACGGGTGGTGCGCCGCATAGAAGCGTCCTTCTTCTGAGTCATACTCAAGAAGCGGCCAATCCACAACCCATAAAAAGTTGAACAAGCTTTCATCGATCAGTTTCAAATCTTTTCCGAGCTTTAAGCGCAGTGCGCCGAGAGCGTCATTGGCGACTTCCAGCCGGTCTGCGACAAAGAGGATGAGGTCCCCTTCCGCCGCGTTTAGCGCTTCAGCGAGCGCCTGTCCTTTTTCATCCTGGAAGAACTTCGCAATCGGCCCTTTTAAACCGTCCGCTTCGGCTTTCAGCCATGCCAGTCCTTTCGCCCCGTAGTTTGCGGCGAATTCGCCGAGCGCATCGATGTCTTTCCGCGAATATTTGGATGCTGCCCCTTTTACGTTTATTGCTTTGACTGCGCCTCCATTTGCCACGGCTGACGCAAATACTTTAAAATCAGAGTCCTTTACGGTTTCTGACACATCGGTCAACAGCATGCCGAACCGTGTATCAGGTTTGTCTGAACCATAAAGGTTCATCGCATCTTGATAAGACATTCTCGGCAGCGGCAGCGGGATTTCAATGCCCCGTGTTTCCAGCAGCACCCTGGCGATCATCTCTTCAGCAAGCTTCATGATGTCTTCCTGGCTCATAAACGACATTTCGATATCGATCTGCGTAAACTCCGGCTGGCGGTCGGCGCGCAAATCTTCATCCCTGAAGCAGCGAGCGATTTGATAGTAGCGGTCAAAACCGGACACCATCAATAGCTGCTTGAAAAGCTGCGGGGACTGCGGCAGTGCGTAAAATTCGCCTTCATGAACGCGGCTCGGTACGAGATAATCGCGCGCTCCTTCAGGCGTTTTTCTTGTCAATACCGGTGTTTCTATATCGATAAAGCCGTTATCGTCAAGGAAGCTGCGGACGGCTTTCGTAACGTTATGCCGCATTTTTAACGTGTTGTACATCTCCGGCCGCCGCAAGTCGAGATACCTGTGCTTCAATCTGACGTCTTCAGACACTTCGGAGGCCTGGTCACTGATCGCGAAAGGAGGCGTTTTTGCCGCGCTCAGCACGGTGACCGATTCAGCCTGGATTTCAATTTTGCCTGTTTTCAGGTTGGGATTGACCGTGGCTTCTTCGCGTGCGACGACTTTGCCCGTGATGTCAAGCACGTATTCACTGCGGATCGTTTCCGCCGTTTTGAGCGCATCTGCGGAAAGATCGGGATTAAAGACAACCTGAACGATGCCGGATCGGTCTCTTAAATCGATGAAAATCAGACCTCCGAGATCGCGTCTTTTTTGAACCCATCCTTTTAGTACAACGGTTTCTCCAATCGCCTTCTCCGTGATTTCGCCACAATAATACGTTCGTCCAAACAAAGCGTTCCTCTCCTTTACCTTTCAGTGTTTGCTTTCATAAAACGGATGAATTCGTCAAGTTTGATTTCCTGTTGTTCTCCCGTTTTTGCATCTTTGACATTGATTTTGTTGTCCTTGAGTTCATCTTCGCCTAAAATCGCGATATATTTTGCGTTGAGGCGGTCGGCCGCTTTAAACTGGCCTTTCATTTTTTTAAATTCGTAATCGATGTCGCCGGAGATTCCTTCCTCCCTCAGCTTGTAGAGAAGGGATACGGAATAGTCCTTCGCCTTTTCCCCCAGCGTCACGATATAGCAGTCGAGTCCTTCATCGACAGCAAGCTTCACATTTTCGGCGTCAATTGCGGCAAGCAGGCGCTCGATGCTCATCGCAAAGCCGATGCCCGGCGCTTTCGGTCCGCCGATTTCCTCGGTAAGGCCGTCATAGCGGCCCCCTCCAGCGAGCGTCGTGATGGCGCCGAAGCCTTCTGCATCACTCATGATTTCAAAAGCCGTATGGTTATAGTAGTCAAGCCCCCTGACGAGGTTCGGATCCACTTCAAACGAAATCCCGATATCTGTTAAATATTGCTGAACCTTTTCAAAGTATGCTTTCGATTCGTCATTTAAATAATCAAGAATCGAAGGAGCCGTTTTCAAAAGCTCATGCTCTCTGTCCTTTTTGCAATCCAAAATCCTGAGCGGGTTTTGCTTGAGGCGTTTTTGGCAGTCTCCGCAAAACTCATCAATGCGCGGCTCAAAGTGGCGGATCAGCGCTTCCCTGTGCGCAATGCGGCTCGTTTTGTCGCCAAGGCTGTTAATGACGAGCTTCACATTTTGCAGACCGGCTTTTCGGTATACGCTCATCGCCAGGGCAATGACTTCCGCATCGATCGCCGGATCGCTCGAACCGATCGCTTCGACGCCGAATTGATAGAATTGACGGTAGCGCCCGGTTTGAGGCCGTTCATAGCGGAACATCGGTCCGATATAATACAGCTTTGTCGGCTGCGTCGGATTCGCAAATAGTTTATTTTCAACAAACGAGCGTACCGCAGAAGCCGTACCTTCAGGACGAAGCGTGAGGCTTCTCCCTTTTTTATCTGCGAATGTATACATCTCTTTTTGAACGATATCCGTCGATTCTCCTACACCCCGTGAGAATAATTCTGTATGTTCAAAAATCGGCGTCCTGATTTCTTTATAGTGATATGCATGACAAGTCTCTCTCGCAATGTTCTCGACATATTGCCAGCGCTCTGATTCTCCGGGGAGGATGTCCTGTGTTCCCCTTGGAATGTTAAATGCCATTTGTAAAGCCTCCTCTTTTTCATACCTGTTTTCTCTTCTGAAAAATAGAAAAAACCCCCGAGCCTACTATAAAACCAATAGTAGGGACGAGAGTTATACCCGTGGTGCCACCCTAGTTGGAACTGCCTGGCAGTTCCCGCTTTCATTCCTTTAACGCAGGTTCACGTCCGCCGCCTAATTGCTCCGAAAATAAGCTTTCAGCGGGAAACCTTCGGAGTGTTCATTCGGATAAGATACCGTGCAGACCGCTTTCAGCCCAGGGCGGTTCCTCTCTTTTCACGTACTCTTACCTACTATTCTCCATCTTCAGTTCTAACTTATATGTACACTAATTTATATTATAATACGAGTGTTACGATTGTGTGTCAACCCTAAATGCGGTTCTTTTTATTCTTGATCGATTCTTTTGACGTCAGGCCGAGCTCTGTTGCCGTTTCTTCCAAATAACCGATATGCTCAGGATCAACATGATCCTTAAGATGCAAATTCGCTTCTTGTTCATGAATCGCTTTTCCCATACGATGATCATACCTCATCTCGCAACATCCTTTAGATCGCTTTTTTCTATAGTATAAACAAATCATTTTCATTTTATTAAAAAAACAGCAAGGAATATACGATATAAAGGAAGAAGTACTGTTTTCAAGTTTTCTAAGAAAGGAGGAGATGAAGAATTATTATGCGAAAGAGTGCAATCTTGATCCTCTCGATGATCCTGATCGCTCAAGCGGCCTTATATACATCATCCAATACAGCTTCTGCGGCCATAGGAGAAGCCGTGGTCGCCACTGATAAGATCAACGTCAGAAGCGGACCCGGATTGAGCCATGACATCGTCAGCGTCGTCAAGCGGGATGAAACATATCCGATTCTGGAGGAAAAAGGAGACTGGATTCAAATCCGGCTTTCCGGCGGACAAAAGGGCTGGGTCGTCTCTTGGCTCATTAAGAAAAAAGGACAGGCATCAGGCGGATCTGTATCCTCCGAAGCAAAAAGCGGACAAGTAACATCCACCGCTACTGACTTAAGAATCAGAAAAGGGCCCGGCACTTCATACGAAGTCAGCGGAACGTTCCCTAAAGGGGAAAAGGCCGCTCTCCTAAAAACGGACGGAAGCTGGGTCAAGATCTCCTATCAAAATGTAACGGGCTGGGTTCACTCCGACTATGTCTCCGGCGGTACTTCTGCAAATGAATCGTCCTCAAGCGGCGCTTCTCAAAAATCAGGAACTGTCGGCGTCTCGTCCCTGAATGTCAGAAGCTCGGCTTCCCATCAGGCTGGAATCATCGCCTCGCTGAAACGAAATACGGCAGTGACGATTTTGAATGAACAGCACGGGTGGTATGAAATCGAGTTCAACGGACAAAAAGGCTGGGTCGCAAGCCATTATATTTTGACGGACGATGGAAAGAATTCCGGTTCCGAAAACGCCGGCAGCGCATCCAGCTCAGGCTCAGGCGAGAATGCGACCATCGTGTACGACGGTACGAATATCAGAAGCGAGCCGTCAACTTCATCATCTGTCGTTAAACGCGCCAGAAAAGGCGAAGCTTACCCCATTACCGGGAAAAAGAGCGACTGGTATGAAATTGCCCTGCCGAACGGAAATTCGGCATATATAGCAAACTGGGTCGTTCAGACGTCTGATCAATCAGGATCTTCCGGAGACTCAGGCGATACAGAGCCTCCTTTATCAAAGCCGTCCGGCTCAAGCGATTCGATCAAAAACAAAACGATTGTCATTGATGCGGGTCATGGCGGACATGACAGCGGGACAATCGGTACGCGGGGAACGCTCGAGAAAAGGCTGACCATCAAAACGGCGAAGCTTCTTGCAGCAAAGCTGAGGGCAGACGGAGTCAATGTCTACATGACACGCAATGACGATTCTTTCGTCAGTCTGCAGTCGCGTGTTGCGACCTCTCATTACCGCAATGCCGACGCATTTATCAGCATTCACTTCGACAGTTTTGCAAATGCCTCTGTAAGGGGAAATACGGCCTATTATTACAGCCAGTCTAAAGACAAGGGGCTGGCCGCAGATGTTCAGTCCGAAATCGAAAAACAGTCGCCTCTGCCAAGCCGCGGCGTCTTATTCGGGGATTATTTCGTACTAAGGGAAAACAACCGCCCTGCCGCTCTGTTTGAGCTCGGCTACTTAAGCCATCCCCAGGATGAAGCGATCGTGAGCACAAACGGTTATCGAGAAAGAGTGACGGACGGAATCAGGAACGGTCTTGAAAATTATTTTAATTAAGAAAGCAGGCGGCTCCGCCTGCTTTTTTCGTTATAGTTCTATGTAATTCCCTATATCAAAAAACCTGTTAGAACAGATTTACTGCCTGAAATTCGCGAACGGACAGCTTCTTTCCTGCAAATTTCGACATAAAAAAGCCGCCATAAGGCGGCTTTTTTACGCTTTTGAATCCATAATAAAGGTTACTGGTCCGGAATTTGTCAACTTGACATCCATCATCTCGCCGAACCTGCCCGTTTCGACAGGCACCCCTTTTTCCCGAAGAAGGGTGTTCCATTCCTCGTAAAGCTTACGAGCTGCATCCGGTCTGGCCGCTTTTGTAAAATTCGGCCGGCGCCCCTTTTTCGTATCTCCGTACAATGTAAATTGAGATACCGACAGAACAGAACCTCCTACATCCAACAGGGAAAGGTTCATTTTTTCGGCTTCGTCTTCAAAAATTCTGAGGTTGACGAGCTTTTCAGCTAAATATTCGGCATCCTCCCTCGTATCATCGTGAGTCACGCCGACAAGCACGAGCAATCCGAGTCCGATCTTGCCGACAATCTCGCCGCCGACTGTGACGCTCGCATCTGTGACGCGCTGAACAACTAATTTCATGACGATTCCCCCCCTAATTCATCACCCGGCGCACTGAATAAATATCCTTAATCTGCTTAATCCGTTCGACCACTTTGTGCAAATGGTTGATATTTTGGATAAAAATGGCCATATGGATCGTGGCCACTTTGTTGCGGTCCGATTTTCCGGAGACGGATGAAATATTCGTTTTCGTTTCATTGACGGCTTGAAGTACTTCGTTCAGCAAGCCGCGGCGATCATAACCCAAAATTTCAATTTCGACATTGTATTCTTTTCTCCGCTGCGTTTGCGGCTCATGCTCCCACTCGACCTGAATGAGCCGGTCAAGCGCTTCATTTGTCAAAACATTCGGGCAGTCTTCACGATGCACGGACACGCCCCGCCCCTTTGTAATGAATCCGACGATCGGATCGCCCGGAACGGGATTGCAGCATTTGGAAAGGCGGATGAGAAGGTTGTCGACGCCTTTTACGCGAACGCCGGCTTCGCGCTTTTTCCCTTGATAAGGCTTCGTTTCAGCCGTCACTTCCTGAACGGTTTTCACCTGCTCTTCCTGGTCGCGCATTTTCCGTTCTTTCTCCGTCAGGCGGTTGGCGACCTGAGCTGCCGTAATGCCGTTATAGCCGACAGCCGCATACATATCCTCTTCATTAGAGAAGTTAAACTTATCGGCCACTTTTTGCAGGTTCTCGGGAGTCAGCACGTCTTTTACATCAAAATCGAGGTTTTTAATCTCTTTTTCAACGAGCTCCCGCCCTTTTTCAACGTTTTCTTCCCTGCGCTGCTTCTTGAAGAACTGGCGGATCTTATGCTTCGCCTGGGACGTCTGGGCAAGGTTGATCCAGTCTTGGCTCGGACCGTAGGAATGCTTGGACGTCAAAATTTCAACGATGTCCCCGGTACGCAGCTTGTAATCCAGCGTGACCATTTTGCCGTTCACCTTGGCACCGATCGTTTTATTGCCGATTTCCGAATGAATTCTGTATGAAAAATCGATCGGCACGGAGCCTGACGGAAGCTCGATGACGTCGCCTTTCGGCGTAAATACGAACACCATATCGGAAAACAAATCGATTTTAAGTGATTCCATAAACTCTTCGGCATCGCTTGACTCGTTTTGAAATTCCAAAATCTCGCGGAACCAGGACAATTTTTTCTCAAAGCTTGCATCATCATTGACGCTCTTGCCTTCTTTATACGCCCAGTGCGCGGCAATTCCGTACTCGGCGATTTCGTGCATTTCGAACGTCCTGATCTGCACTTCGAGGGGATCGCCTTTCGGACCGATGACTGTCGTATGCAGCGACTGATACATGTTCGGCTTCGGCATTGCGATGTAATCCTTGAACCGTCCCGGCATCGGCTTCCAGCACGTATGAATAATGCCTAGAACAGCGTAGCAGTCTTTGATGCTGTTGACCAAAATTCGCACTGCGAGCAAGTCATAGATTTCGTTGAATTGCTTATTCTGCATGGCCATTTTTCTGTAGATGCTATATATATGCTTTGGACGGCCTGAGAACTCCGCTTTAATGTTGACTTCTTCGACGCGTTTTTTTACCTCGTTTACGACTTCTTCGACGTACAATTCTCTCTCGGCCCGCTTTTTCTTCATTAAATTGACAATCCGATAGTACTGCTGCGGGTTTAAATACCGCAAAGCGGTGTCCTCAAGCTCCCATTTTATTTTTGAAATCCCAAGGCGATGCGCCAGCGGAGCAAAAATTTCCAGCGTCTCATTCGAGATTCTCCGTTGTTTTTCCTGCGGCAGGTGCTTCAGCGTTCTCATGTTGTGAAGGCGGTCAGCCAGCTTAATCAAAATAACGCGGATATCCTGAGCCATAGCCACAAACATTTTCCGGTGATTTTCCGCCTGCTGTTCTTCCTGTGATTTATATTTAATTTTCCCCAGCTTTGTGACGCCGTCGACGAGCATTGCGACTTCTTCGTTAAACGCTTCTTTTAAATCTTCGAGCGTAACGCTCGTATCTTCAACGACATCGTGGAGAAATCCGCCCGCTATCGTTGCAGGGTCCATTTCCAAATCGACCAGAATGCCCGCCACCTGGATCGGATGGATAATGTACGGCTCACCCGATTTGCGGTACTGTTCGCGATGTGCGTCTTCCGCATACTGATAAGCCTTTTTTATAAAAGCAACATGTTCATCGGAAAGGTAAGATTTCGCCTTTTCGATGACTTGCTCAGCAGTTAATACTTGTTCGTTCGCCATGGAATCACCTTTTTTATAATTGAAAAACTGTATTGTAATTATTATCAAGAAAAATGTCACAGATGTAAAGAGAAGAAATAAAAAAGAACACACCGGCGTGCAACATTTTTTGGAATAGGAAAAAAGCACCCGCTTTTTATGAGTGCTTTTTATAGTATAAAATTTGTTTAGTATTGCATCAAGGTTAAAATATCATATCCGTCAAGTTTGCTTCTTCCTTCAAGATACGTCAGCTCGATCAAAAATGCGATTCCTGCCACAATGCCGCCGAGCTCTTCGACAAGCTTGATCGTTGCATCGATCGTTCCCCCTGTCGCGAGAAGGTCGTCCGTGATTAAAACGCGCTGTCCCGGTTTAATGGCATCTTTATGGATGGTCAGTACATCTTTTCCATATTCCAGGCCGTAGTCGACTTTGATCACTTCACGGGGCAGTTTTCCTTCTTTGCGGACGGGCGCAAAACCTACTCCGAGAGCGTACGCGACCGGGCAGCCGATGATAAAGCCCCTCGCCTCAGGACCGACGACAAGATCAATTTGTTTTTCTTTCGCATAGGTGACAATTTGATCAGTCGCGTAGCGATAGACTTCTCCTTTATCCATCAATGTTGTAATATCTTTAAATTGTACGCCTTCCTTCGGGTAATCCGGTACAATTGTTACATATTTCTTCAAATCCATCTGTTTTCATGTCCTCCTCATACTTTCAAAGCTTCAGAACTCTCATTCATCCGCTTATTCAGCCACTGTTTAAGCTCATCCGCCGAAGAATAGACGAGCTTTTGCTCCAATTCAATCAGGCGCTGTTTTTTCCGGTACGTTTCAGAATCTGTTAAATCCCGTTTTGCCGCACCATGTACAACAGATAAAACACCATTCTCTATTGTAACAAAACCGAGCTCAAAAAACACCTTTGTCATAAAATCGATTGTATCTTTTGTCCACCCTTTATGCCTGGCCAGCTCTCCGCCGTATTTCGCCAGGTCAAAAGAGCCTCTTTTCAGAAGAAAAGCATAATACCATTTAAAATAATCCCTTGTCGGAAATGTGGAAAAAAAGTGATCATCAGATTGGTTGAAAATTAAATACATCCGCTCCAGCCGTTTTTCTTTTACAGCATGGTCAAATATATCAATCGATTGCGGCGTATCGATAAAAACGGCATAGCGATTATGTAGATCGAGCTTCATTGCCTCTTCTTCGCTTCTGATCACAATCAGCTCATCACGCAGGCCGGTATCCGCCAGTTTTGTTTTTGTTTCCTCCCGAAAACAAATGAATGAACGCTTTTCAGGGTCCAATTTCAGAATTTTTTCTTCCCATGACCGCTTTCCTCTTAAATCAAAGAGCTGCCATTCTTTTACGGCTGCATCTTTTATCATCAATTGCGGTTTTTTTCTATTGTTCCATTCGTTGATCGACAGTTCGCCGACGAGAGAAATCTTCGCTCCGGGAACGACGTTTTCTTCGATTTCCCCTTTATAAAAACCGACGCAGTCCAGCTTCGCCTGTCCATCGGCAAGCATGAGCTTCAAGTGATTTTGATTGGCGCCGATTTTTCTCGCTTCTTCGATTTCGGCCTCTTCCACGAGTACGAAAGGCTTCGGGTTTCCCGTGCCGAATGGAGCGAGCATATTCATTTCAGCGATGCTGTCAACCGTAATATCCTCCAAGCGGCAGCAAAGGTCGACTTCCTGCACGGGAATGAAATCTTCCTCCGTCAAGACGGCTTCGGCCTGACGATTGATCCTTTCCCTCAGTACCTCGACGTCTTCCTGATCGAGCGTCATCCCGGCCGCCATCGGATGGCCGCCGAAATGCGGAAGGATGTCCCGGCATTCCGAGAGGTTTTGAAACAGGTCAAAACCTTTGATGCTGCGCGCAGATCCTTTGGCGATGCCTTTTTCTTCATCGATTCCGAGTACGATGGCCGGCCGGTAAAACCGTTCGACAAGCTTTGAAGCGACGATCCCGACCACTCCGGGATTCCAGCCGGGCTGCGCAGCGACGATAACTGATTGGTCAAGACCTTGCTCCTCTATCATTTGAACAGCTTCATCGGTGATCTGATTGACGATTTTTTGCCGCTCTTTATTTAAGCTGTCAATTTCTGCGGCAAGCTCTTCCGCTTCTGTTTCATCCTCTGTGTTCAAAAGGTGAACGGCCGGATCAGCCTGCTCAATTCTGCCGACGGCATTGATGCGGGGCGCGATTTGAAAACCGATCGTTTCTTCATTCGCCTGCTGAATCTCCGCTCCCGCGATCTTCGCCAGCGCTTTTAAGCCGGGCCGCTTCGTTTTCTTAAACTGTGCGATGCCAAGCTTGGCGATGTGCCTGTTCTCATCATGAAGCGGCACAAGGTCGGCAATCGTCCCGATGGCGCACAAGTCGAGCAGCTCTTCGGGAACCTCTCCGAGAAGCGCGTGGGCAAGCTTGAATGCCACCCCGACGCCGGCAAGCTCTTTAAACGGATAGCTGCAGCCGGGCTGCTTCGGATGGACGATCGCATACGCATCAGGTAAAACCGGTCCCGGTTCGTGGTGGTCGGTGATAATCAGGTCGATGCCGAGTTCTTTGGCGACATCCGCTTCATGAACGCCGGCAATCCCTGTGTCCACCGTGATGATCAAAGAACAGCCCTGTTCTTTGAACTGGCGGAAAGCGGCTTCATTGGGACCGTAGCCTTCTTTAAAACGGTCCGGTATATAAAAATCGACGTTTGCTCCAAATGTTTTTAAAGCCTGCAAAAGGACGGTCGTACTTGTCACACCGTCCGCATCGTAATCTCCATAAATCATCATCTGTTCGTGTTCCGAAATTGCCTGTTTGATTCGCCGTACAGCTTTTTCCATATCTTTTAGCAGATAGGGATCATGAAAGACAGCATCTTTGCCATATAAAAACGAAGCTGCTTTATCGGCTGTATCATAGCCTCTCATGACAAGCAATGAGGCGGCAAGGGGAGTGATGCCCAATTCTCCGGAAAGCGACTCCACCTTTTCTTTGTCGGGCGTTTGCACGTCCCAACGCATTTTTGACGCTAACATAAATTCACCCCTCAACCACCCTATTATACTAGAGTCGGCTGAGGGGATTCAATTTTTTTCGTACATTCTTCAGTCGTTCGAATCAGCGGATGCGCGCGGCTCTGCCTCAGCTTCCGATTTTTTTGCCTGTTCTTCTTTTCTGAGCGCCCTGAGCTCCCTCTTCAGTCTCATCAACTGAAAAGCGCCGGCAGAGCCGATGATGAGCGCACCCATCAGCACCGAAACCAAAATAACGAGAATCAAAGGCCATTCGGCTGTTGCGAACAGAAAATCGACCTTTACAGGCTCTACATTGATAACCGCAAAAATCGCGACGACCAGCGTAAATATAAGTGCAGCAATTAACGTCCATTGTTTGTTCATCATAAATCACCCCATTCACGTAGCAATGCTCCATTTGTAAACAAGAAAACAAGGCGCACCTTTATAAGAACACGCTTACATATAAATTACCCTGACGCGGTCAGCTTTTCCTGAATGAGGCGTCTTAATTCTTTTTTTTCTCCGGAAATCACCAGCGTATCACCTTCATTCATCATCGTCTCTGAAACCGGGTTTAGAATTTTGTCACCGCCTTTTTTGACGACGCCGATCACGGTGACGCCGTAGTGTTTGCCGATTCCGAGGGAACTGATCGTTTGCTGTGCGGCCTCTGATCCAGCTTCTATTTTAAACCATTCGATTGCCAGCTCATCAATGGCAGCTTCGACTGTTTCGATTGCCCTTGGCTTGTACGCGACGCCTCCGAGGATCGCCGATATTTGCCTTGCCTCATCATCATCAAAGCACATGGATGACACGCATTCTTCATCATCATGTTCATGGAAGTGATACAGCTCTCTCATTCCGTTTTCATGAAGAATAATCGTTATCTTTTCCGCGTCGCGCGTAAACATTTCTACTTTTCTGCCGATGCCGGGCAGATCAAATTCGCGCATTCTCATAAACGTCCACCTCTTCTGTGTTATGTCCTTAAATACGTGCGTGTTCGGAGTCTAGTCATTATAGCAAAAGTCATTTTTAAGATCAATCAGGCCGATAAACAGCTAAAAAGGACTGTCCAGAGCATGGACAGTCCTGATGTTTAGTCTTCTTTCGTCTTTTGTTTCGGTTTCTTTAATTCCCGGCCTTTCCATACAAGCCAGATTTGGGCTGCGATGTACAGCGATGAATACACGCCGCTTAAAAGACCGACCAAGAGCGCGATCGAGAAGTTTCGAATCGACGGAGCGCCAAAAATGAGAAGCGTGATGACAACGATGACGACGGTCAGCACCGTATTCACCGAACGGGTGAAAGTTTGCTGCAAGCTTAAGTTTACGATATGCGACAGATCGCTGAACGTTTTCGGCTTGCGCTTTTTCACATGCTCTCTGATTCTGTCAAATGTAACGATCGTATCGTTGATCGAATAACCGATAATGGTCAGTACCGCGGCAATGAACGTAACATCAACCTCGAGCCTTGTGAGGCTGAAGACGGCGATGATGAAAAATGCGTCATAAAGCAATGAAGCAATCGCCGCAATCGCCATCTTGTATTCGAAGCGGATCGATACGTACAAAATGATCCCGATCGAGGCGATGATCACCGCATAAAGCGCGTTTCTTGCCAGCTCCTTGCCGACGGTCGGCGATACGGTGCTTACGTTCGGCTCGGTGCCGTATTTGTCTTTAAAATAGTCTTTCACTTCGGCAATTTTCTTTTGGTTCGGTACGCCTACAAACCTAGCGACACCATGATTCTCTTTTTCTCCTGAGAGGACGATCGAATCGGGTTTGAGCCCAAGATGTTCAAAATCGCTTTCGAGCTGTTCGGCTGACAGCTTATGGCCGCTTTGAACTTCGATTCTTGCCCCGCTGGAGAAATCGATGCCGAGGTTCAGCCTGAATATAAGCAGAACGACGATTCCCGCGGCAAGGAGTATGCCTGAAAACGCGAAGAACCATTTGCGCTTGCTGACAAAATCCCATTTGTCAAACGGCGTCGGCGGCTCCGTATGTTCATCCGTTTTTGTGATATCCAAGATGTCTTTTTTCCGGACGCCGAACCAGCCTTTTTTCCTGTCGAGCCAGCGGCTTTCAACGAGCAGGCCGAGCAAAAATCTCGATAGGAAAACGGCCGTGATAAAGCTTGTCAAAATCGACAGAACGAGCATCGTCGCAAACCCTTTGACAGAACTTGTCCCGAAGGCGAATAAAACGGCTCCGGCCAGTATCGTCGTAATATTCGCGTCAAAAATCGTCGCGAACGACCGCCTGTTACCTGCCCTGAAAGCGGAGCGAACCGATTTTCCGAGCTTGATCTCCTCTTTGATCCGCTCATAGGTAATAATGTTGGCGTCAACAGCCATACCGACCCCGAGGATAAGAGCCGCGATCCCCGGAAGTGTGAGGACGGCGTTCATCCAGTCAAAGATCTGCAGGGTGATATAGATGTAGACTGACAGCGTAATGACTGCAATCAATCCAGGCAGACGGTAATAAAAAAGCATGAATAAGAAAATAATAGCGATACCTACAGCTCCGGCAAACACAGTATCGTGTAGAGCCTGTTCCCCAAACTGCGCACCGACTGATGTCGAGTACTTCTCAGTCAATTTGACGGGAAGGGCTCCGGCGTTCAAAATGCTCGCCATGTCTTTGGCTTCCTGAATCGTGAACTTCCCTTCGATCATAACGTCTGAGGTATTCAGCACCTGGCTTACGTTTGGTGCAGAAATATATTTGTGATCCGCCTTTTGCGATTCCTTCTTAAATGAATCGCCTTTTTTGTAGTCAAGCCAGATGACAAGCTGGTTATTCGGCTGCATGGCCAGGACTTTCTTCGTCACTTCGCCGAACTTGTCCGCATCCTTCAGCTTGATCGTAACGATCGGTTCATTCGTATCCGGCTTAAACGACTGCTTTGCGCCGTTTTCGACGAGATCCGAACCGTTCAGAAGCTCCTTGTCATTCGTATCCCTGAAGGTAAGCTCGGCCTGTGTTGATAAAATTTCCCGCGCTCTGTTCTGATTGTGGACGCCTGCAAGCTGAACCCTGATCCGGTTGTTTCCTTCAATTTGGATGTTCGGTTCGCTTACGCCCAGCACGTTCGCCCTTCTGTTCAGCGCCTCAACCGTGCTGACGAGGACGTCTTTGTTGATCTTATCACCTTTTTTGGCAGGGTGAACTTCATACAAAACCTCAAAGCCGCCTTGAAGATCAAGGCCGAGACTGATGTTTTCGGCAGCCGGCTTCGTCAAAATTCCAAGTCCAGTACCGATCAATAGAACGGTAAGGAAAAACGCAATCAAGCGTCCTTTTTTCATTATGTATTTCCTCCTTAAATCAACCCAAAAAATCGACGGTCACTTCAGCAGCTCGTCGAGCATGTCCTGCCCTTCTTTGCTGTCGAGTAAATTAGACGTTTTAAACGATTCTACGGTTGCATAGTTCATAAATTCGCCAATTTTCACTGATAAAATATCGTCAGCCAGCTGATGAATTTGGACATCCTTATGATTCTTCCATTTCTTATTCAATAAGTATGACCATAATTCCTTTATTTCAATATCATCATAACCCAGGATCATAAATTCTTCCAGCTTGCTGAGAAGAAAAGGCTTTAAATGGTCTTTATACATATCAGCCGGATGTTTGTCCATGCAAAGCCACGCTCCTTTCACATTTTTTCAGAGAGACTTGTCATGCTTGGACGATGTATGCGCATATCTTATTGTATATGATTAAAGGTTGTTTGAGAAGGCAGGGGACTAAGAAATGACCAAGCAAACGTTTTTAAAAGGCACGCTCATTTTAATAGCAGCAGGTTTGATTACGAGAATGCTCGGCTTTATCAACCGGATCGTGATCGCAAGATTCATCGGCGAGGAAGGCGTAGGCCTTTACATGATGGCGGTACCGACGTTTTTCCTCGCGGTGACCCTTACCCAATTCGGCCTCCCCGTCGCCATCAGCAAGCTCGTGGCGGAAGCTGAAGCCAGGGGCGACCGCAGGAAGACGAAGCAGATTTTAGTCATGTCGCTGGCGATTACGGGCGCGCTCAGCGCGCTCATTACCCCGGTGTTCCTTATTTATGCGCCGCTGATGGCCGAAACGCTTTTTACGGATGAAAGAACGCTTTATCCGCTTTTGGCTGTCACGCCTGTCGTCCCCATTATCGCGGTTTCCAGCGTGCTGAGAGGCTATTTTCAAGGAAAACAGAATATGAGGCCGCTTGCCGTTTCCCAAGTTCTTGAACAGATTGTCCGCATCTCGCTCGTGGCCGTCTGCACAACGGCATTTCTGCCGTTCGGCATCGAGTTTGCGGCAGCCGGGGCGATGCTGTCTTCTGTCTTCGGAGAACTCGCTTCCCTGCTTTATTTGTTTATCGCTTTTAAATATAAAAAGAAAATCAGAATTCGAAAACGGTTTTTTCAGTCATTGAAATCGGGGCGGAGCACGTTTTTTGAGCTGATGAGCGTCTCGCTTCCGACGACCGGCAGCCGGTTTATCGGGAACTTGTCCTGGTTCTTTGAAC
>NZ_JBALMR010000018.1:63364-141395 GCF_036963165.1 Bacillus sp. JJ675
TACGGGGAGCTGACGGGATTCGCCTTGACGCTGCTCACCCTTCCGAGCTTTATCACGTATTCGTTGTCAACGGCGCTCGTTCCCGCCATCAGCGAAGGGATTGAACAGAAAAAAATGCACATCGTCGAATACCGGCTCGAACAGGCGATGAGGCTTTGTATGTTAAGCGGGGGAATTTCGGTCGTGATCTTGTTTTCATATGCGGATGAGCTTGTCAGCGTCATGTATGGATCGGCAAACGCATCCATCTATGTCAAAGTCATGGCTCCGTTCTTTTTATTTTATTACTTCCAAGGGCCTCTCCAGGCCGTTTTGCAGGCGTTAAATTTGGCCGGTGCGGCGATGATGAACAGCCTGGTCGGGGCGGTCGTCAAAACGGGGCTGATTTTCGTGCTTGCTTCACGGCCTTCGCTCGGCATCATGGGGGCTGCACTGGCAATCGTCACCGGCATGATCCTCGTTACGCTTCTGCATGCGGCGACGGTCAGCAAAGTCCTCCCCATCAGCATCAATCTGAAGGAATACATGATGTCGTTTGCCGTCATTTTCCTATCCGGATGGTTGAGCTTGTGGATGAAACAGCACCTTTTCCTTGAGCAGTCCGAACCGGTGCGTCTTCTCTTTTGTGTCATGCTTTCGAGCTTTCTGTATATGTTCCTATTGATCGCGTTCAGGCTTATCAAAAAAGAGGAAATCCAGCGGTTTCCTCCGTTCGGCCGCTGGATTTCGTAGCTTGTTTACGGTTTGTGTTCATCTTTAAGGTCAATAAAAAAAGAGCCGTTGTGATACGTGCAGAAAGAAATGCCGGAAAGGCTGCGGTACCCCTTTTTTTCGAGCATTCGCTCAAGCCATCTGCGATCTTTCCCGATCTGTTCCAAATGTTCATGTTGAACGATTCCGTCAACAATAAGCGGCAGTTCAATCCGGCTGTCTGTACGGTCTTTTGTAAACACCGAAAGCTCGCCGGTCGGCTCCAATATCGCATATGCTACATCCGCAATCCGCTCGATGTTCTTTTCTCTCAGCTGTGTCAAGAGGTCGTCGAAGTTATAGCGCTGGCTTCTCATCGCCCGTTCGTCAATCTTTCCGCGGTCGATGATAATCGTCGGTTTTCCATCGAGAAGATGGCGGATTTTTTGGCTTTTCAGCGACAAGTATGAAAAAAATACTTGAATCAGTGTCAATACAAGGATCGGCACAATCGTATGAAAAATGTTGTCGTCGATTTTTTCAATGGCCAAAACGGCAATTTCGGCCATCATGATGAACACGACGAGATCCAGTATGCTCAGCTCTCCTATTTCTCTTTTTCCCATTAAGCGGAACAGGACGAGAATGAGGACATACAAAAAGATCGTCCGAAATACAAGAGTGATGACCTCTTCCAAGACGGCCGCCTCCTTTTTCTGAATCTTTATGTCATAGCGTTTGTTAAAAACGTGCTTTTATGTACAAAAAGCAGGGAAGGACTTAGTCTATTTCGGGACCGGCCGGAATACATTTAAAAAGACGAGCCCATCCATTTCCAGAAAGGAGGTATGTGATGAACGAGCCAAAACAAGTAGGCAAAGGGATTCTGTACAGCTTAGTCGTGATGTTTGCGCTCATGTTTGCGGGAAGCCTTGTAGTATCTCTTTTACTAACATTAACATCATTAACGGAAAGCTCATTCAGCTGGTTCATTACCGCCATATCTTTTATTACGTTGTTCATCGGCGGCTTTATTTCGGGAGGGAAAGCAAAGGAAAAAGGATGGCTGATCGGGGCGTTGACAGCCCTTTGTTTCTCGCTTACGGTGCTTTTGTTTCAATATTTGGGATTCGGCGAGGCTTTCAATGTCAAGCAGGTGCTGTACCATGCCGGATTCATGGGCGTCAGCGCGCTGGGCGGGATATTCGGGGTCAATCTTCACGGGAGCCGCGCCTAGGGAGGCTGAGAAAAAGCGAGGGAGCGGATGAATTTCCGCTCCCTCGCTTTTGCTTATGTATAAGCAGGCTTATCGTTCCCTATTCGGCTGCCGCCTCTCTGATTGCGCGGCGGTCGAATGTCAGGCGGGTACCATCGCCGGTTTTGATCACAACTTTGTCTTCGTCAAGCGAATCGACGATACCGTGCAGGCCGCCGATCGTTACGACCTTATCCCCTTTTTTCAGCTCCTCCTGCATTTGACGGACAGCTTTCTGCTGCTTTTGCTGAGGGCGGATCAACAGGAAATAAAGAACCGCAAACATTAAAATAATCGGAAGTAATGTCCCAAGCATCTCCATTATTTTTTTCACCCCTTTCAATTGGTTTGATCGCTTACCTCGTTTATGTGGCTAGAAACTTTTAGCATTCGGTTTATTAAATCCGTACCGCTCAAAGAACTCTTCACGGAAATCACCTAAACGATCTTCACGAATGGCATCTCTCACTTGCCCCATTAATTTTAACAGAAAATAAAGATTATGATAAGAAGTTAAACGAATTCCAAACGTTTCATTGCAGCGGATCAAATGCCTGATGTACGCCCGCGAATAATTGCGGCACGTATAGCAGTCGCAATGTTCGTCAATCGGTCTGAAATCCCTTTCATACTTGGCATTTTTGACGACGAGCCGCCCTTCGCTCGTCATGAGCGTTCCGTTTCGCGCGATTCTCGTCGGCAGCACACAGTCAAACATATCAACGCCGCGTATGGCGCCGTCAATAAGAGAATCAGGCGAGCCTACTCCCATCAAATACCTCGGTTTGTCCGCAGGAAGCAGAGGCGTCGTAAACTCCAATACGCGGTTCATGACATCCTTTGGTTCGCCGACGGATAGTCCACCTATAGCATAGCCCGGGAAATCAAGGGAAATCAAGTCTTTTGCACTTTGTTTTCTTAAATTTTCATATTCGCCGCCCTGAACGATTCCGAACAGCCCTTGGTCGCCAGGCCGTTTATGAGCGGCAAGGCACCGTTCCGCCCAGCGGCTCGTCCGTTCAACCGACTTTTTCATATAATCGTATTCTGCCGGATAAGGCGGGCATTCGTCAAAAGCCATCATGATATCGGAGCCGAGGGCGTTCTGAATCTCCATCGCTTTCTCCGGAGATAAAAACAGCTTATCCCCGTTTAAATGATTGCGGAAATGAACGCCTTCCTCTTCAATTTTGCGGAATTCGCTCAATGAAAACACCTGGAAGCCCCCGGAATCGGTCAGAATGGCGCGGTCCCAATTCATAAACTTGTGAAGGCCGCCCGCTTCTTTGACGATCTCATGTCCCGGCCTCAGCCACAGGTGGTACGTGTTGCTTAAAATAATGCCGGCGCCCATTTCTTTCAGTTCTTCGGGCGACATCGTTTTCACGGTGGCTAGCGTTCCTACCGGCATGAATGCCGGCGTTTCGAATGAGCCGTGGGGGGTATGCACTTTCCCCAGCCTGGCTCCTGTTTGTTTGCATGCTTTTATGAACTCATAGCGTATCGGTTGCTGCGACAAAATATGAGCCCTCCAATCTTTTGAAATTTATTGAATCAACATGGCATCTCCAAAGCTGAAGAAGCGGTATTCGTGTTCAACGGCCGTTCTGTAAGCGGAAAGGATGTGCTCCCTGCCCGCAAGCGCGCTGACAAGCATGATAAGGGACGATTTTGGAAGGTGGAAGTTCGTAATCATCCCGTCTATTGCCTTAAACGTATATCCCGGATAAATAAAGATGGACGTCCAGCCTCTTGCTTCCTTGAAGCGCCCGTCATTCTCAGATGCGATCGTTTCAAGGGTTCTCGTCGATGTCGTACCGACGGAAATAATCCGTCCCCCGTCCTCTTTGACACGGTTTAAGATCGCGGCCGTTTCTTCCGTCATTTCATAAAACTCCGCATGCATATCATGCTCTTCCACATTTTCCGCACTGACGGGCCTGAATGTCCCGAGTCCGACGTGAAGCGTGATAAACGCAATCTGCACGCCTTTTTCCTCGAGCGCTTTTAAAATCTCTTCCGTAAAATGCAGACCGGCCGTCGGCGCAGCAGCAGAACCTTGTTTCTTGGAGTACACCGTTTGGTAGCGCTCCTTATCATCGAGCTGTTCTTTAATGTAAGGAGGTAGCGGCATTTCCCCGAGCGAATCAAGCACTTCGTAAAAAATCCCTTCATAGCGGAACTCGATTTTTCTTCCTCCGTGATCGAGCTCTTCCTTGCAGACCGCCGTCAGACGGCCGTCGCCGAACGTCAGGACTGTGCCCTTTTTTACCCGCTTGGCGGGTTTGACAAGCGTCTCCCACACGTCGCCTTCCTCCTGCTTTAGCAGCAGGACTTCAACCTTGGCACCCGTTTCTTCTTTGATGCCGAACAGGCGCGCAGGCAGAACCCTCGTATCGTTCAGCACGAGTAAATCGCCCGGGTTCAAAAAATCGATGATGTGCTTAAAAGTACTGTGGGTAATGTCCCCCGTTTTTTTGTCAAGGACCATCAGCCGCGAAGCGTCCCGCTCTTTTAGTGGAACCTGGGCGATGAGACGCTCCGGCAGGTCAAAATCAAACAAATCTACTTTCATTTTTTTCACCTTATTCTATCTGTACTTATGCCTCACTTCATCCGTCCGAAGATCGAGAACAATACGGACAGGATGATGCTGATGACAATACATGTGACAACTGGAAAGAAAAACGTCACATTCCCTTTTTTTACAAAAATATCCCCCGGCAGTTTGCCGATGACTTGCATGAATAAACCGACGGCAAAAATGGCAGCGCCAAGCAGCATCAGCATTTTTGGAAAGTCAGTCATGTCTTTGGAACCTCCATTTTAAAATGGGTGTAAACGTCAGGCGTCACGATGCGTCCCCGCGGAGTCCTTTGGATGAAACCGATTTGAAGAAGATACGGCTCATACACATCTTCAATCGTATGGGATTCCTCCCCGATCGTGGCTGAGATCGTATCGATGCCTACAGGACCGCCGCCAAATTTTTCGATCATGCCCATTAAAAGCTTGCGGTCGATGTGGTCGAGTCCGAGCCTGTCAACTTGAAGGCGCTCAAGCGCGTCAACCGCCACCTCTTCCGTTATGGAGCTGTTGCCGAGGACCTGGGCAAAATCCCTGACCCTTCTTAAGAGCCTGTTGGCAATCCGCGGCGTCCCCCTTGACCGCCTTGCGATCTCCCGGGCGGATAGGGGGTCGATGTCGACTCCGAACAGTTCCGCCGTTCTCTCGACGATGTCTGACAGCTCGTCTTGCGTATAATACTCAAGCCTTGACAAAACGCCGAACCTGTCTCTGAGAGGCGCTGTCAATAGCCCCACCCTTGTGGTCGCGCCGACGAGCGTAAAAGGCGGAAGGTCGAGCCTGACAGAACGGGCGGACGGCCCTTTTCCGATGACGATATCAAGACAGAAATCTTCCATTGCCGGATACAGAACTTCTTCTATCGAACGATGCAGCCGGTGGATTTCGTCAATGAATAAGACATCGCCAGGTTCAAGCGCCGTCAGGATCGCCGCCAAATCGCCGGGGCGTTCGATCGCGGGTCCCGATGTCGTGCGGATGTTCACTCCCATTTCGTTTGCGATGATTGCGGCAAGCGTCGTTTTCCCCAGTCCGGGTGGTCCGTACAGCAGGACATGGTCCAGCGTCTCCTCCCTCATTTTCGCAGCTTCGATGAAGATTCTGAGGTTATCTTTGACCTTTTCCTGGCCGATGTACTGAGCCAGTTTTTGCGGCCGCAAACTTTGCTCAATCGCTGATTCATGGTTGTCTAGTTCACTTGATACGAGCCGCTCATCCATGAACATCACCTTACTTTAATAGTTTTTGCAGTGCTTTTTTGACATATTGATCTGTCGAAAGCGCCTCTTCTTTTTTCAGGTGAGGCTGCACTTTTTTAATCTCGCGGTCGGAGTAGCCGAGCGCGCTTAACGCTTCGAGCGCTTCCTCAAGGGCGGTTGCGGCTTCATGCGCCTGTTCCCGCTCCACATGATTGAACAGGCTTGCCGCCATCGCCGGGGCGACGTCCGCCAATTTCCCTTTTAGATCGAGAATGATCTGTCTCGCTGTTTTCTTTCCGACACCGGGGAATTTGACGAGAAAGGCTTCATCCTCATTTTCAATCGCTTCAATGACTGCCCCGGGATCGCCGGAAGCAAGGATAGCAAGCGCTCCTTTAGGGCCGATTCCCGTGACATCAAGCAGCTTTGCAAACAGCATTCTTTCTTCCCTTGTTGAAAACCCGTACAGAGAAGACGCGTCTTCCCTGATGTAATGATATGTATAAATCGTTTCTTCGTTGTTTTCTTTATAAATAAACGGATTCGGCGCAAAGATCTGGTATCCGATTCCGCCGTTTTCAATAACGATATATTGGGGAGATACGTACGCAACGGTCCCCTTGACAAATTCGATCAACGTTCATTCACCTCTTTGACTGCTCTTCATTGTAACATAAAACAGGCAAAGCTAGAATGAAAAAGTTAACATATGTTCGCTAAGACGGAAGAAGTTCGGTTATTCTAATCACTTAAAAAAAGACATAACGGTGTCATGTCTTCATATCCTTTACATGATGCTCGCTCCCGGACGATTTCACAGCCTCAATGACGTGCTCGAATTCCTTTTTCGTCCGATATGGAATGCCTTTTTGAAGATCCTCAGCCATGCGGCTTTCAAGCCGTTTTATATCAATCTGAAAAAAGGATTGTATCGGCTCTGATAAAACGTCAGGACGTCCGTGAAACGTCGAAATGACGCCTTCTTCTGTCACGCCGATGTAACCGTTCGTTTTGCTGAGCGGGGAGATGTCATCGACTTGCTTGCGAAGCAGGATAAAGCCCTTTTTTTGGTCAACAAGCCGCCATCCTTTGTACGCGGCTTTCACATCCTCCGCTTTGCCGATGGTTTCTTCTCGATTTTCGATGCCTACATCGCCGTCCAAATACACTTTTTCAAACTGGATATGAACTTTTTGATCCGCGGCCGGATCGTTTGCCGAAGCTTTATGCTGAAAGGTAAAAACGACAGCAAGAGACAAACCGCCAAGAATAAAACCGATTTTCTTCCTCGTTTTCCGGCTGTTCATTACATCACCTTCTTTTTGCCTTCACGAATTTACCCATAGTTTGACCAACGCGTTTGGAATTTAACCGCTTTCTGCAGTTTATAATAAAATGCGCATGAGGCAGCGGAGAATTATTTTACAGGCTGTTTACAATTGTTACTTTTCCAGTGAATCATCTTGATTTCAAGCATTTAGGATGCAAAGTCGCCCATTCTCATGTATAAACAACAATATAGAGTTTTCTTTTTTGAGCCCCTAAAAAAAGAAGGTGAACGTAACGTGACGAAAGCGCAAACCCTTGCAGAAGCCGTCGTATATGACACGAAAAAAAGATTTAACAAGCTTGTCCAAAAACCTGATGACATAACACTAATCGGGAAAGGAAGAAGCGCTTATGTTTTTAAATTGAATGATCAGGGAAAAGAGATGGCGCTGAAGGTCTTTTTCCCCGAATTTCAAAAAACCGCCGAAAAAGAAGCGGAGATATACAAAAGGCTGTCAGGGTCTTCCTATTATCCGGATATTTATGAAACGGGCCGCTCATATATTTTAATGGAGTATATTAAGGGCCATACGTTTTATGAGTGTTTACATCAAGGCATTCCTATCGATGATGAAATGGTGATGGAAGTCGACCGCGCTTTACACGATGCGCGTCTGGCCGGATTAAATCCGTCTGACATTCACCTCCGCAATCTGATCTTGACGCCGTCAGGACAAGTAAAGGTCATCGATGTCGCCAGATTTACGCAAACGAAACAATGCACACAGTGGGATGACTTAAAAACAGCTTATCAAATCTTTTATAAAAAAAACGGATTCCCGCAAAAACTCCCAAAATGCTGGATGGAAATGATCGCTTTTCTTTACAAACGAAGCTGGCTGCAAAAACAATGGACCGCCAGAAAAAATAAATTTCTTTCATAAAGCAAAAGAAGTGAAACCCATCCGGCGCTTCAGCCGTATGCCTTTTTATGAAAGGAGAAGCGAAATTGGAGAATAAGAAAAAGCGTAAACAAAAGCATGATAAGTGGGATTTTTTTCCTTTCGCAGACCTGATCGAGCCTTTGTTTTATTTGCTGAGATGGGCTTTCAAAGGGATCATCAAAATCATCAATTAACGAAAAAACACTCGCGCTATTCGAGTGTTTTTTCATATGGCTGAGTCTAAAATTCATACTCGAATTTGATTGAAGCGGACCCGCTTTTAACGGCAAAAGAAAATCCCCTTCGGAACGAAGGGGATTTTTTTACTGCTCTTTTAGGCTCGCCAGCGGCACTTCCTGTTCGTTTTCAGGCTGGCCGAGCGGATAAATTCTCGCGGTTTCATTCTGCTGATCGACATGCTGAATATAAATCGGCCGGCCGTTGTAGGTGACGTCGACCATCACCGGCGATTCTACGATTTCCTGGGCGCGCTGTGTATTCATCATGGCATCCTCCTTTAGGTTTTATCCATAATGTGCTCACCGCGCCGCTATCGTATTCTTTATGACTGCGTTTTTTGAGAGATCAGCGGATTTTGACGTATAACGGCAGGTCTGTATGCCCCATTTCACGGACATAGACGAACAGGTTGCCTTTGTGGTGGATCTCATGGCCGATCGCAAATTGAATAAGCTGTTCAGCTGTCACTTTCATGCCGAATGTCGTCGTCAGATCGATTTCACGGTCCAAGTCCTCATCAGTAAAAGATTCGAGCAGCTTGTTCGTTTTCTCGGTATACGTTTTCGCAAGCTCGGCAAGGCTTCCGTCCGCCTCTTCCGCCTTTTGTTTAAACGCGGCCGGGTTCCCTTCCTTAGCCGTCAAAGCAAACTTATAGAAAGAATCGAGAATATGAACAGCCAATTCTTTCGCAGACATTGATGTTTCAGTCGGTTTGTAGTCCAGATGTTTTTCGTCGATTTTTTGAATCAATTCTTCCGTCACTGTACGGTGTGATAAAAATTCCTTAATGATGCTGTTTTTGCGCGTCATTTTCGAATTCCCCCTTTTTGATGTGGCAGATCAATCATAGAATAACATGTTTTTCCTCAGGAATAAATTAAGCTTGAGCCTTAACATTTGTCTTCCAATACTTTTCGAACCGCACGGACGTATCGATAAAACGTCCGCGTTTTTGTTTCTGCTCTTTTTTTATAGGAAAAATTCCCGAAAAATTCTTTGCGCTGCGCGGTGCTGATTTCCAGCTGCACGCTCAACCCGCTTTGGCTTTCATTGTTGATATTCTCAGGGTGCGTTCCGGCGAATTTTCCGTCCTTTTCCACCAGTTCGGCAGAAAAATCTGATTTTTCGAGCGATCTGACGATGGCTTTCGCCAGCCTTCTGTCCGTGCCTCCGACCAAAGTATGCGGCCGGTCTCCCGAATATCCGTGAAACGCGATCGTGTAGCGATATTCTTTTATTTTTTGCATGGCCAGCGGCTCATCAAAATTTGTGCTCGTCAGGTGCAAATTTGAATTGTTCTCATCTTTTTTCCCTTCAAATAAATATGTTGAGAAATCGTTGTTAAACGCGCGGACAAGCTCGCTGACCCCGCCTTCAATCCTTCCTCCGTGGGGAGAAAAAATGAGACAATCGCTACCGGCTTCTTCATGATAGTCGATGCTATAATTGTTTTTTTCATGCGCTTTTAGTTCCTCGAAATTGGCATACCTGTCCCCTGCCTGGCGCTGAAATTCCTCTCTGGACGTTTTCTCCACCCATCTGCAGACGCCATTTATCATCACAGCAGCGATCGCCAAATAGATGAACACTTTCTTCTTCATGTTTTCTTCCCCTTTTACAGCTTATCTTACAAGTATAAGGGCATGTCCTCCATGCCTGCCTGTTATATGTTTTTTGACTTTTTTGTGACACAGTTATTTTACGCTTTACATATTGCTCATTCAATTATGAATAAGTTCGATAAAAAATAAAAATTTAAATATTTTTATTAAAACAATTCTTTTTCAGTAGTTTGAAAGATGGATAATTGTTATGAGGAAAATCCGATAAGAAAATATCCCGGCCAACTCCGTTGTTTTCTGACGCCGCATTCTCCGTGAATCTGAGCCCGATTTCTGCAAACGGGGTATACGGTTTGATAAAAAAGCGACGAATCGCGGTCATGTTTAACGGCAAAGTATATTTCATTTTTCATCTCCTTCTGTTATCCTATTAGCTGATTATAAAAGCGCAGGTGAAAAATATGATAGAATCAGAATTTGAAACAAAAGGGTATGATTTGACAATAGTTTACGACTACAATCAGTATCCTGATGTCCGTCACGGCCGCTGTGACAATTGTGATTACACGCTCTTCAAAAGCTCAGTAAAAAACGGGCAATTCTTGCGGGAATGCAGACGCTGCGGCATGAAAAAAAGCATTTAATACAAAAAAGCTGCGGATGTCTCCGCAGCCGTTCATCTATAAAAAATGCCGGCAATGCTATATCAGCTTTGCCGACAAACCCAAGCCAACGATTTCCTATTCGTCGTTATTTTTCTGTACAATCGTTCCGTCAATGGCTTGACCGAGCGTTCCGTTCAGCTGGGAATTCAGACTGTTGATACTTTGGATATAATCGTTGACAAGGTTTTGAATGGATTGGTTCAGCTCTAAGTTTTGATTGTTTGTCCAGTCGACATTGCTTAAATCGACATTGCCGTTCTGCTGAACCAAGTCAGAAATGGACTGGCCAAAGCCAGAGATCATATTGTTGACCTGCTCAAGGATTTGGGCCGTTTGTGCATTCAATTGCTCTACATTAACAGCCGGGATGTCATTTTGGAAATTTTCAGCCATTTATACACCCTCCTTTCCCTTTATGCCAATCTCCCTCATAATATATGATCCAAAACCAATCTTGTCTCCGCTGCTGTTCGGGAGCGGTTTTGAAATGGTTAAAAACATAGGAAAAGGACGCCCTTTCATTAAAGCGTCCTTTTTATTTAATGAACGTTGGTATACACTTCCTGGACATCATCATCATCTTCAAGCGCATCAACGAGTTTTTCGATTTTTTCCTGAACCGGTTCATCAATTTCGGCATACGTCTCCGGGACCATTGTGATTTCAGCTGTCACAGGCTGATACCCGCGGTTTTCCAATTCCTTTTTGATCTCCTCAAATTGCTCCGGTTCTGTATATATTTCAAACAGTTCATCGCTCGTTTCAAGCTCATCAGCGCCTATATCAATGGCTTCGAGCATGAATTCATCTTCATCTGTATCAAGTTCCTCACGCTCGATGGCAATATATCCTTTTCGATTGAACATGTAAGAAACGCAGCCCGTCTCTCCTAGGCTGCCGCCGTTTTTGCTGAAAGCGGTTCTGACGTTTGTCGCCGTACGGTTTTTGTTATCTGTTAAACATTTGACCATTACAGCGACACCGGAAGGGCCGTAGCCTTCATAGGTAATTTCCTCATAGTGGCTGCCGTCCTGGTTTCCGGCCGCCTTTTTGATCGCACGGTCAATGTTGTCATTCGGCATGTTTGCCCCTTTGGCTTTATCAATTGCGAGACGCAGGCTTGCGTTGGATTCCGGATCAGATCCGCCCCCTCTTGCCGCAACATAGATTTCTTTGGCAAGCTTCATGAAAATTTTGCCCCGTTTTGCATCTTGGGCATTTTTTCGTTTCTGAATGTTTTTCCATTTAGAATGGCCAGCCATGTCTTTCTACCTCCAAACAAATTGTGTCGTCTCTATGTATCACTTTAAACGTTTTTGCCCGGTTTTGTAAAGAAAACGGGAAAAATGCCGGGACGTCTGAGCCCGGCATTTTGTCTGTCACTGGTTCCGCAGGCGGTTCAAATGCTCGTTCGTGGTGTCCCCGCGGTTCCATACGTTTTGGAAATTGTTATTCATTTCCCGAAGTCTGGTGAATGTACCATCATCGGCTGTGATTTGAACGGTACGATTGCCGGCAAAGTCTTTAGCCGTTTTTCTGATTTGATTTTTATCATCATTCGTCAGCCTTTTGTTGGCCCGCACGGCGATAATGACCGTTTGGTCTGTTACAACCGCCTGGCTTTCGTTAATATCGTCCATTTTATTGACACGTTCGGTGATGTTCCGTGAGATGGCGCGGTTTTTCGGCGTGTTATATCCGGTGTTGGCCGCATTTACCAAATGGTTGTGATAATTCATGTCTCCCCTGCTGTAGGTTCCATCTCCGGTCGGAATGCGATTGTTATACGATACGTTCGTTGTGCCGTTTCGGCCGTTCATATTTTCCATCATGTCGGTTACAGGACCGTCTTGATCGTAACCGGCATCACGCTCCGGATCGTTTGAATAGTATCCGACCGTGCGCGTATTGTTTCTCGTATCCATGGCATTGTTATAACCGCATGCTGAAAGACCCGCCGTTAAAAGCAAGATACTAGAGAACACTTTCAGCTTATTATCCAATGGTTGAACCCCCCGTGAAAACCGCTTTAATTTTTGAGCATGACGCTCATTTTTAGGATGTGCGGGATGCCGGGAGTTACCCTTGACAGTTATAGACAATATGCTCTTTTTGGTATGAAGCGCTTAAAGGAAAGACAACATTAAAAAAGGAACGATATATCATCGTCCCGAATGAAATCAGTCTTCATCCTCTTCCGGTCTTCCAAACATTTGCCCTCCAGCCGGCTGCTGTCCGTATGCTCCTGTTCCGTAAGGTGCACCCATTTGCGGCATTTGTCCGGGCATTTGTCCGAATGGCATGCCGCCTGGGTAGCCTGTCGGAATGCCTCCCGAATATTGCCCCGGTCCGCATCCGCAGTCTTCTTCACCGGCGTGCGCAATGTTCGGGTCACCCGTGTGTCCGACATTCGGCGGCGCAAATGAAGGGTACGTTTGACCCGGATAAGCTCCGTAAGACGGCATGTAGGCCGGAGCCGTCATGGGCTGATGATGGTGGGTGTGATGATGGCCGGCATTGTCGTGTCCGACGTTTTCTCCGCCTCCATATTCTGCCGGAGATACATAGCCATGATGCGGATAAGGCATATAATGCATGTGGGCAGGATACCACGGATGGCACAAACCAGAACCCGGCAATACCGGTGAAACCGGAATCAAGCAACCCGGATAATACGGATAGTGGTGAAAGTAGTGCGGATGATGATAATATCCGGCTGATGCTACGTTCGGCATCCCGTGATATGCAGGGGGTTCCTCAGCTGCCGCTCCTGCGTGCTGAGGGTTCGGAACGTTTGGATAGTTGACGTTTTCCATTTTACTCTCCTCCTCATTTGTCCATGGAAAATACATGTTTGACTCTTTCTCTTGATGTTCATAAGGTTTTGGAGGTACAAACGGCTGATGGAGCTGGTTTACATTTTGATAAAGATTGGAAATATCGCCTTCCGGCAAACCTGGCTGCCCCAGATTGGGGACAGGCGGAACGTACGGGATTGAAGGCTTTTCTTTCATCTTTACGTCTTCGATTTCCACTTTTTCTTTAGGCTTTTCTTGTGCAAATGGGTGCTCCATTTTTGGAAGTTCCTTTTTGGGAAGCTCCTTTTTCGGCAATTCCTTCTTTTTAGGCAATTCCTTACGCATATTGAGCTGTTCTTCTTCTTTTTTGACCGGCACTCCTCCAGACGGTACTTTTATTTTCATTCCGGGCATGATCAGATCCGGGTTGCTCAGTTGAGAATTTAATTTCTTCAGTTCCTGAAAGTCTACTTCGTATCTTTCTGCAATTTTTTCCAGGGAGTCGCCCTTTTGGACAATATGAATTTTCAACGTTTTCCCCTCCTATGCAAAAACGTGAACGAACGCATTAGAATAACAAATATGTTTCCTCACAAATTTATGCGGAAATAGAAGGGGTTATGATAAAAACTTGTTCTTCGGCGTCAGCTGATGCTTAGCATCCTGTTGAGAGCGCTGACGGCATCTTTTGCGATGTCTTCTTCAACTTTTATTACACCTACAGGTTCGCCTTTATCGATTTGCTCTAATGACCACAGCAGATGCGGCATGTCGATTCTGTTCATCGTCAAGCACGGGCACATGTCCGGATTGAGAGATTCGATTTGTTTGTCAGGATGCTCGCTGATGATTCTCTGTACAAGGTTCATCTCTGTTCCAATCGCCCACTTGCTCCCCGGTTCAGCCTTGTTGATGGTGTCGATGATGTATTTCGTAGAACCGCTGAAATCGCTCTGCATCACGACTTCGTGCGTACATTCGGGATGAACAATGACATTGATGGCGGGATCGCGTTCTTTTACGTTTTTAATATTATCCACGGTAAATTTTTCGTGGACTGAACAATGCCCCCTCCACAAAATAACCTTTATCTCCTGCACATCCCCTTTGTACAGCAGCTTTTCTTCAATTGGATCCCAAACTGCCATCCGGCTGAGGGGAATGCCGAGATCATATGCCGTATTGCGCCCCAGATGCTGATCCGGAAGAAATAAAATCCGCTCCTTTTGTGTAAGCGCCCATCTCAGTATATGTTTGGCGTTCGATGATGTGACTGCAGCTCCCCCGTTTCTTCCGGTAAAAGCTTTAATTTCAGCCGTCGAATTCACATATGTCAGCGGAATGACCGTCTCCCCGAAGATGTCCGTCAGCTTTTCCCATGCCTTGTTTGTTTGCTGCATGTTGGCCATATCGGCCATTGAACAGCCGGCTCTCATATCTGGCAAAACGACGACCTGATTGTTTTCCGTCAGCATGTCTGCGGTTTCTGCCATAAAATGCACCCCGCAAAACGCAATATATTCCGCTTTGTTGTTGTGCTGCGCCACTTGTGCGAGCTGCAATGAATCCCCTGTGGCGTCCGCAAATTGGATGACTTCATCTTTTTGATAGTGATGGCCAGGGATAAACAGCTTTTCTCCGTATTTCTCTTTGATATGCAAAATTCTCTTCTTCATTTCCTCTTCAGGCAGCTCTTTATAAGAGCCGGGCATCATCATCTTTTCGTTCATGTTGTTCATCATGTTTAAAATCGACATTTTGTTATCTCTCCCATTTTCTTTAAATTGACATTCAGGCTGATATCAAGGGCTTTCGCTGAATGCGTCAAATAACCCAGTGATATGTAGTCAACTCCTGTCCCCCTGTAAAACGGCAAATTTTCGAACGTAATGCCGCCCGATGCTTCCGTTATAATGCCCGGAGGCGTCATGTCCGCAAATTTCCGAACCGTCTCCGGAGAACAGTTGTCAAACATAATGATATCCGCTTCAGCTTCGATCGCCTCGGCGAGCTCTTTCTCTGACTCGATTTCCACTTCGATCTTGATCATGGGCCCGCAGGCTGCCCTCGCTTTTTCGACGGCTTTTCGGATCGAGCCGCAGGCGGCGATATGGTTGTCTTTGATCATGACCCCTCCGTCGAGTCCAAAGCGGTGATTTGCGCCGCCGCCCGTTTTGACGGCGTGTTTTTCAAGCATGCGGAGCCCGGGAGTCGTCTTTCTCGTGTCACATATTCTGATCTCAGGGTCATTTAAACGCGAGACCGACTGCTTTGTCAGCGTGGCGATGCCTGACATTCGCTGAATGAGGTTTAAAACGACCCGCTCGCCTGTCAAAAGCGAGGCTGCCGGTCCTTTGAGCCTGGCGATTACTTCCCCTTTTTCAACGGGATCACCGTCATTTTTATCGATGTCGACGGCGATTTTGCTATCGATCAGTCCAAAGCCTTCCTTTACAACCATCGCCCCTGCAAACAAGCCGTTTTCCTTCGCAGAAATGAAAGCCTCGCATTCCTGATCTTCGGCAAAAATGGCCTGGGACGTGAGATCTCCCCAGGCGACGTCTTCTTTGAAAAATTGTTCGAGCATGCGATTAAGCGTGAGCTGCTGCATTGTTCACAATCCCTTCGTTTTGTCTTATCGTTATGCTTCCTTTTGAATGAACGATCTGTTTGCCTTTCCATCCCGCATCATCCCGAAAAGGAAAATCAGAGCGAAAATGCCCGCCTCTGCTTTCCGTCCGCAGCAAGGCGGAATCTGTCATCAATCTGGCCGTCTGCCACAAATGGGCCAATTCAAGCGCTTCCTCTGTGATTTCTTTCACATTTATCATCTGAACCGGCATCTCTTCAAACCATTTTTTCACCTTCTTCAGTTCATCCGCCGTTCTGATAATCGAAACATGATCGGTCATGTTTTTACGGATGTCTTCAAGGCTGCATTCAGGCACGGCAAATGCAATCTCTTTCAAGCTTGGCCGTTTTGCGCTGAGAGACGTTCCAGTCGTTTCGGTTTGGATGCGTTCTGCCGCTCTTTTTCCGAAAACGAGGCATTCCAGAAGAGAATTGCTCGCCAGCCGGTTGGCGCCGTGAAAACCGGTGCACGCCGCTTCTCCGATGGCATAAAGGTGCGGCACTGACGTTTCCCCCCACCTGTTCACAGATATGCCGCCCATTAAAAAATGCATGCCGGGCGATACGGGAAGCCGGCCCTCTTCAAATGAGATTCCCGCTTGATCGCAAAGAGTAGTGACTGTCGGAAACCGCTGATGAAAGTCCGTAATTTCGCGGATATCCAAAAATACGCGGCTTCCCTGCTTCTGGTAATCATGAATCGCACGCGCTACGATGTCGCGGGGCGCCAAATCCTTTAACGGATGTACACCTTCCATGATCCTATGGCCGTTTTCATCAATCAGGACGGCCCCCTCTCCGCGGACGGCCTCTGAAACCAGTCCGTACGCTCGCCCGTTTTTCGCGAGCAGCGTAGGGTGAAATTGGACAAATTCCAAATCGGTCAGGCAGGCTCCGGCCCGGTATGCCAATGAAAGGCCGTCGCTTGTCACTGAGCGGTTGTTCGTGTGCATTTGAAAAAGGTTTCCGCACCCTCCGGCCGCCAGCACCACATGATCCGCCTTCCTGAGACGCACCGAGCCCGCCTGATCTTTTGTCCAGACGCCTGCACAGCGGCCGTTATCGATCCATAGCTCACAAGCGGCTTCGTATTCCTTCAGGATGACATTCGAATGAAGCCGGCTGATGAGATGCCGGACAAGCATCCGTCCCGTCGCGTCTCCGCCGGCATGCAAAATCCGGCTGGCCGAGTGGGCCCCCTCCCTGCCGAGCTGAAGCCGCCCGTTTGGGTCCTTGTCAAAAGGAAAGGCTTGGCTGATCAGCTCCATCACGAATCTGCGTCCGTCTACGATAGCATCATTGACTGTTTCAATATGATTGTGGCCGCCTCCGGCGTACAATGTATCCTCAGCGTGCGCCGCAGTTGAGTCCTGCGGCAGTACAGAGGCGGCAATACCGCCTTGGGCGAGCATCGAATTGCTGTCATGCACCGAGCTTTTGGTGATGACGATGACTTCATATGAAGGCGGCATCGCGGCAGCAAACGACAGCGCAGCCGCTCCGGCGCCGACCACAACAATGGTCTGAGAAGACATGATGATTCCTCCCGTAAATTTACATGTGTCTTGACACCTATATTTACACATAGATAAAATAAACTCAAGCATTTTTTATAATGGAGACGATAATCATGATATACCTTGACTATGCAGCGACAACCCCTGTCTTAAGCGATGCCCTGCAAGCGTTTGAACAATTGAGCAGAGAGGTTTACGGAAATTCAAGCAGCCTCCATGACGCCGGCGGAAAAGCGGAAAGCGTGTTGCATTACTGCCGGGCTAAGCTGGCAGAGATCATCTCAGGCAAGGCTGAAGGCATTTATTTTACGAGCGGCGGCACCGAATCGAATATGTTGGCCGTCCATTCGATATTGAACGGTCTGCCTTCAGGAAAACGCCATTTTATCATGACAGAAATGGAGCATCAGTCCATGCATATTTTAAAGCGGCATCTGACCGCGCTCGGATACGAAGTCAGCACGATGAAGCCTGACGCAAACGGGGTGATCACGGCCGATATATTGGAACGGCACCTCCGTCCTGACACAGGGCTTGTCTCGATACAGCATGCCAATTCAGAAACAGGAATCATCCAGCCGCTCGCTGAATTGTCCTCCTTTTTGCATAAACGGGGCGTTCTCCTGCACAGCGATGCCGTTCAGACGTTTGCCAAAATCCCGGTAAACGTTGAAGAACTCGGTGTGGATGCTTTATCGGTTTCAAGCCATAAAGTATACGGCCCTAAAGGAATCGGCGCAGTTTATATTCGGCCGAGCGTGGGCTGGAAGCCGGTTTATCCCGGAACTCTGCATGAGGACGGTTTTCGCAGCGGAACCGTCAATGTGCCCGGAATCGGCGCATTTATTACGGCGGCTGAAAAGACGGCCGGCAGGATGGACGCCGTTTTTGAAAAACACCAAAAGCTTCGCGGCTATTTTTTGAGGCGCTTGCAGGAACGATGCCTTCCCGTCTCCCTCGCCGTCTCCGATTCGGCCGGTCACAAAGTGCTTCCGCATATTTTAGGTTGTTTTTTTCATTCCTTTGAAGGACAATATGTTATGCTGGAATGTAACAGGCGCGGCATTTGCATTTCAACGGGAAGCGCGTGTTCCGCGGGCCATCAAGAGCCGTCAAACACGATGAAGGCTCTCCGCGTTCCAAAGGAGCAGGCCCTTCGCTTTATTCGAATTTCGTTCGGATATGAGACGACAAAAGAGCACGTAGATAAACTGCTGGACGTATTTGAAAAGATGAAAACATGAGAAAGGAGACCATCGGATTGACAGACGGATTAAAACTTACGGGAGCTGAGCGGCGAAAACACCTGCTCGCATGGCTTAAAGAATCTGAGAAACCTCTGACGGGCAGCGAGCTGGCGAAAAAAGCTTCTGTTTCAAGACAGGTGATCGTACAGGATATATCCTTATTAAAAGCAAAAAATGAACCGATTATTGCAACGAGTCAAGGATATATGTATTTGCGGGCGCAAGCCTCTGACAAACAGCCGGTCAAACGCATCATCGCCTGCGACCACGACCCCGGCAAAACGGAAGAAGAACTGAACATGATCGTCGATTTTGGGGTGACGGTAAAGGATGTTACGATCGAGCATCCCGTGTATGGCGATCTGACAGCATCCATCAGGGTCAGTACGAGAAAGGAAGTCGCAGATTTCGTGAAAAAAATTTCTTCGACAAACGCCGCATACTTGTCACAGCTGACAAACGGCATACACCTTCACACGCTGGAGGCAGACGGCGAAGAGAAAATCGAACAGGCTTGCGATGCGCTGAAGAAAGCCGGCATCTTAATTCAAGAATAAACGAAAAAAGGTCCCTTTGCCTGATGGCACAAGGACCTTTTCATTATAAGGCATAGGCATTGTACGTCCCGAGCACCTTCACTTTGCAGCCCAATGCTTCGAGCTCTGCAGCGGCACCTGGGATAAGGACGTCGTCTAGCGCCATTTCGATATCAATGATAAAAAAGTAATTTCCCAATCCTGTTTTTGTCGGCCTGGATTCAATTTTAGAAAGATTCAAATTTCTCCAAGCGAAAGCGGACAGTACTTGATGAAGCGCCCCTGATCTGTCCGAAGGAAGGGTCACCATCAAAGTCGTCTTCGGCCTTGATGTTAATTCCGGATTGACTTGAACGGAAGCATGCTGATCCGGATGGAGCATCACAAATCTCGTATGATTATATTCGTAGTCGTGGATGTCCCTCTTTACAATGTCTAATCGATACGTTTTCGCCGCCATTTCATTGGCGATCACCGCGATGTTTTTATCCGGGTTCTCGCTCACGTATTTTGCCGCGGCTCCCGTTGAAGTCGCGTATTCGAAAGGAACCGAATCAAACTGGCGGTGCAAAAACTTGTGGCATTGCGCAATCGCGTGTGAATGTGAATAGATTTTCTCGATGTTCGTCCATTCTTCTTTTCTTGAAGGGTGCACCAGCAAATGCTGGCGGATCGGCGCCGTGATTTCCCCGACAATATAAAGAGGCTGTTCATGGATTAAATAATCGATCGTCATGTTCACCGATCCTTCGATCGCGTTTTCCAGCGGAACAACGGCAAGATCGATTTCACCGCTCATGGCTGCGTCCATACAGGCAGGTATCGTATTATATGCTTGCTGTTTGGCCTCTGCAAAACAAGAGCACACGGCCAAATGGGTAAATGTTGCTTCTGGACCTAAATAACCGACTTTCATGTTCATGGTATATACACTTCTCTCCCTTAAGCGCCTGAACCTAGTATTTCGACCTTTTCTACGAATTCCAGCTTTCTTAATTTGTTCATAAGCAAATCAACATTTTCAGCCATCCCCCTCGTGCTGAGCGATAATGTAACATTGGCTCTTCCTTGAAGGGGGATGGTCTGGTGAATCGACAGCACGTTGCACCCTGAATCAGCCACAACCTGCAGCAGATGCGATAATGTTCCCGAACGGTCTTCCAAATGGAAAAAAAGTGTGATGATTTGTTCTTTGACCATTGTATAAAAAGGAAAAACCGCATCTCTGTACTTGTAAAAAGCGCTCCTGCTTAAATCAACTTTTTGGACGGCTTCTGCTACAGACTCAGCTTTCTTCCGTTCGATCAGCTTTTTGACCTCGAGCGTTTTCCGCATGGCTTCGGGCAGCACGTCTTCCCTGACAAGATAAAAGGTCTCCTCTTTCAATGGCTCTTCTCTCCTTTTAAAAACCCTGTATCCTAATGAATGTCGGAGAGTTTGCATCGCAAACTCTCCGGCACGATCAATCAATGAATTCAAATTCAAATTCAAGCAAACGTATCGTATCCCCGTCTTTTGCCCCGCGTGCGCGCAATGCATCATCAACGCCCATGCCGCGAAGCTGTCTCGCAAACCGCTTGACGGACTCGTCCCTTGAGAAATCTGTCATTTTAAATAAGCGTTCGAGCTTGGCTCCGCTCAGGACGAAGGTTCCGTCAGAATCACGGGTAATTTCGAACGGCGCCTCTTCGTCTTCCAATTTGTACATGACCCTGTTTTCTGTCAGTTCTTCCTCGTCATACAGCGGGAATTCCGGCGTTGTTTCCAAACGATTGGCGATCTCAAACAGCAGATCTCTCAATCCCTGTCTTGTAACGGCGCTGATCGGGAAAACGGGGTGATCGTCTGTGAGTTTTTCTTTAAAAGCCTTCAGGTTTTCTTCCGCCTCAGGCATATCCATCTTATTGGCGACGATAATCTGCGGCCGTTCTGTCAGCCTGAGATTGTACTGCTCAAGCTCCTTGTTGATTGTCACATAATCCTCGTAAGGATCGCGCCCTTCAAGGCCTGACATGTCAATCACATGAACGATGACACGCGTTCTCTCGATATGTCTCAAGAACTGATGGCCAAGGCCGACTCCTTCATGAGCGCCTTCAATGAGCCCCGGAAGGTCAGCCATCACAAAGCTGCGGCCGTCATCGGTTTCCACCATGCCGAGGTTCGGAGCAAGCGTCGTAAAGTGATAATCGGCGATTTTCGGCTTGGCTGAAGAAACGACAGACAAAAGCGTTGACTTTCCGACGCTCGGAAAGCCGACAAGCCCGACATCGGCCAACACCTTTAATTCAAGAACGACGTAGCGTTCTTTGCCCGGTTCGCCGTTTTCCGAAAGCTGCGGCGCCGGATTTGCCGGTGTCGCAAACCGTGTGTTGCCGCGGCCTCCTCGGCCGCCTTTGGCAATGACGGCTTCCTGTCCGTGTTCCGTCAAATCGGCGATCACCTGTTTCGTATCATCATCAATGACAACGGTGCCCGGCGGAACTTTGACAACCATATCCTCCGCATTTCTGCCGTGCTGGTTTTTGGACATGCCATGCTCTCCGCGGGCAGCCTTGAAATGCCTCTGATAGCGAAAATCCATCAGCGTGCTGAGACCTTCGTCGACTTTAAACACGACGTCTCCGCCTTTTCCGCCGTCTCCCCCCGCAGGGCCTCCTTTCGGCACATACTTTTCGCGGCGGAACGCAACCATTCCGTTGCCTCCGTCTCCGCCTTTAACATATACTTTTACCTGATCAACAAACATAATGTCCTCCGTTCTATTCCTTTAAAACCGCGTTTACTTGACGTGGATTTCAGCAAGACATTCACGCTCTGAAACATCGAGCCGCCTGATTTCATAAAAATCTTCAGGTGATTTCTGAAATTCTTCAAAGCCGATAAGCTCTGTCAAGGCGCCGTGAAAGTCGAGATAAATGACGAGGCTTCCCTCGGGTCCGTCCGTTTGCAGCGTGACGGTCAAATGGTTTTCGCTCTCTTTTGAAACGCATTCGTCAAAAATCCGAAACAGCTTTCTGATGAGAATCACCAGCTTTTCATCATAAGCCGAGAGATCCCTGACTTCTCCGATCACCTCATATTCAAGCGTCAGCGAATGAGCCGTCCAGTTAAACGTGAGCAAATCGTAAGCAAACCGCGGTATTTTCAGGTTTGAAAGCTTTGATTCATGCTGAGCCTCAATGACCACTTCATCAATGATCTCAAACACGCGGTCATATTTCTTTAATGTTAGGTTTCCTTTAATCAATTGAAGTTTATTCATCCAGTCGTGCCTTGAGTGGCTGAGCAGATGGATAAGCTCATGAGTCAAAGCCGTGTCATCGATATTCTTTTCTCGTTTTTTCGATATTTCTTCCATTTTGGCACTCCCAATCGTTTGGTCTCTTTTTAGGAGTCTGATCCGGTTTGTACTTTGAATTATAACAGAGAAGACAGTATAAATGAAACACGTTTATGCGGAATCTCCAGCGGAATCCCGGCATTTGCCGGATAGCGTGTCCGGGATTGAAATTGATATGTAAAAAAAACTCCGGTCAGAACGACCGGAGTTTCGTTTAAAGGTTAGGCTACAGGATATACGCTCACTTTTTTGCGGTCACGGCCGAAACGTTCGAATTTAACAGTTCCGTCGATTTTCGCAAATAGAGTGTCATCTCCGCCGCGGCCCACGTTTTCACCTGGGTAAATTTTTGTTCCGCGTTGACGGTAAAGGATGGAACCGCCTGTTACGAATTGACCGTCAGCACGTTTAGCACCTAAACGTTTAGCCTCAGAGTCACGTCCGTTTTTCGTTGAACCTACTCCTTTTTTAGAAGCGAAAAACTGAAGATCTAGTCTTAGCATGTAGCTCACCTCCTATATTTTGTTCTCTGTTACTCGTAAGTAACCTTTGTAATCCCGTTCGATCGTTTGCAGGGAAACGATCATGCCTTCAAGAAGCAACTGGGCTTTGCTCCGCGCTTCCTGATCTGTCTCATCAGGGAACCGGAAAGACAAATATCCCCCGTCTTCCCCAAGATCGAGGATCGGATCAATGCCGGCCAGTGCGATGACAGCATTGACCGCTCCGAAGGCAACGGCAGATGCTCCGGCACAAACGAGATCGTGTCCATGTTCAGCAAAATTCGCATGCCCCGTCATTTCAAAGGACAAAATGTCCCCGTCCAGCCGGGATCTTGTAATTGTTGCCTGAATCATATCCTACACGCCTTAAGCGTTAATTTTTTCAATTACGACTTTTGTGTAAGGCTGACGATGACCTTGTTTTTTATGTTGGTTTTTCTTCGGCTTGTACTTAAATACGGTAATTTTTTTAGCGCGGCCTTGTTTTTCAACTTTGCCTGTTACCGTAGCGCCTTCAACCGTAGGGTTTCCAACTTTAACGTTTTCACCGCCGACAAACAATACGTTGTCAAAAGTAACTGTTTCGCCGACTTCAGCAGCAAGCTTTTCAACGTATACAGTTTGACCTTCTTCAACTTTGATTTGTTTTCCGCCTGTTTGAATAATTGCGTACATCTCTGCACCTCCTAATAAACTAAGACTCGCCAGTCAGCAGGGGGCTTTATCAAGCACTTAGCGCCTGCGCTGAGCGGTTGTAGCACGGGTGCTACATCCATAACATTAAAAAATATACCAGAATCACAGACGAATGTCAATACAGTTTTCAATAAACCGACAGAAGCTCTCCCATTGAAGACGTCGTTCGTTTATCGGCGAAATAGGCGTGAAGAACTTCATTTTCATCGAGCTGGCTCAGCTTTTCCCCGTCTTTTTCAATGATAATCGGATGCTTGCAGCCTCTCCTGAACATCAACATGACGTCGTATATGCGCTCATCCGCGCAAACGGTGAGCGGTGCAAGCCGGCGGACTTCCCGCTCTTTTCCGTAATAGCGTTCAAGCAGAAAACGGATATGGGCGTAATGCCTGCTTCTGTATTCCCGGTAAAGGGAGACGGATAGAAATACGAGCAGCACCCAGGCGCTCAGCTGCATTGGAGAAACCGCCAAAACCGCTATCATGAACAGTGCACAGCCGCCACACGATACGGACAGGATCATTTGCTGCGCCTTTTGATACGGCAAATATTTCGAAAAAAGCAGAAACAACAGCTTCCCCCCGTCCAGCGGCCAGACGGGAAACAGATTCATCAGCAGGATCGTCAAGTTGTAAAATGTAAACATATCAAACATTTTCGGTTCGAGGAGCGAATTGGCAGACATCAGCCAAGCGGCTGACTGAAGCCATATGTGCTGTACCGGCCCAGCGCAAACGACGGCAAGTTCTTCTTTTAACGGTCTGTTTCCATGCTCGTCAACCTCAAGGGCTCCCCCGAAAGGAAGCAGAAAAATCCGTTTGATCCTCCAGGAAAAATAGACGGCTGCTGCGGCATGGCCAAGCTCATGAACCAAAATGACGATCATTAAGCAAAATAACGCTTTAATATGCCCGGTCATTAAAGCGAGCGCCATCACCAGCCAGAGCAGGGGATGGATATGAAGCTTTGCGATGAGCTCTGTCCATCTATTCATCAAACGATATCACCTGTATCGGATCGACAAATTCGTCTCCTTGTTTAATTGCAAAATAATAGACGCCTTTATGGTCTTTATTTTGCTGAATCGTTCCGAGCTTGGCTCCTTTATCGACGAAATCGTATAAAGCGACATCGACCTTTTTCAACTGTCCGTAATAGGTGTAGCTGTTATCGGCATGCTGGATGACAACCGTCAGGCCTGTCTCCGGGCTTTTTTCCACTTCAATGACATAGCCCTCTTTCATGCTCTCAATCGTTTCGCTTTCGGTTTCGACTTTGATCCCCTCTCCGGAAAATTTCTGCTGAACTTTCCCCATCGCAGGGGTGACAAGCTCCTGGTTGACCTCCATTTGCTCTGACTGCTTTCCGCTTTTCGGCTGAAACAGCGAAAGCGGGTGTCCGAACTTTGATTCATACCAATGTCCAAGGGCCGCAAATTGAAATTCTTCTGTGAACATCCGGCCGATCACCGGTTTGACCTGCTTCACGGATTCAAAATGGCCTTTATAAGCAATGGCAGACACAAGAACGAGGCATGCTGACAGGAGGCATTTTATGATGAATGCATCGGCCTTTACAAGCGGATGCTTTCCGTTTATCAAAGTTGAACCCCCTTCATATGCGGGGAACTCCTCATGTTTATCATCCTCCGGAAAGGCTGTCCAGGCGGGCGGTGGCAGCGGGCGCTTTGATCTGTCAGGGCGGCCCGGTCCATTTGCCGGCGTTTTCCGTTTTCGCTTTTTCGCGATTCTTTTGCGGATTTCATCTGCTCTGTGACTCATACCCCTCATCCTTTACATTCACGTTGGTTTGTACCATGATATGTCTTGTCCACAGCATTTATACCGATATTATTGACATGAAACCAAAAGGTTTCGTATAATAAAAAAACGAAACCTTTTGGTTTCATATTTTTCATGACGGAGGTATTCGAATGAAAGAACAAAACAGCCATGTGCCTGATATACATAAAAGGGTCACATTTCATGCGCCGATTCAAAAAGTATGGGAAGCGGTTGCGACAAGCGAGGGAATTGCCGCCTGGTTCATGGCGAACAATTTTCAGCCTGAAATCGGCCATGAATTCACCCTGCAGTCGCCATATGGACCTTCACCGTGCAAAGTGATTGAGCTTGAAGCTCCGCATCGCCTCTCTTTCACCTGGGACACGTCAGGCTGGATCGTGACCTTTGAATTAAAAGAGACAGCCGGCGGCGGCACTGAGTTTACTTTGATTCACTCCGGCTGGGGAGAGCCGGAAGAAATCGTTCCAAAAGCGGGAGCAAACAATTCGGACGTCCGCGACAGGATGAACGGCGGCTGGGAAGGGCTCGTCAATCAAAGGCTTCGCATGGCAGTTGAAGGCTAGTGTCTTCATCAGCGCAAAAACATGATGTGTTTCGGGCGGTCGCCGATCCGACGAGGAGGAAGCTGCTGAAGCTTCTCGCTGATCGGGAAATGCCCATTACCGATATCAGCAGCCATTTTCCGATAACAAGGACGGCCGTCTCCAAGCATTTGCGGATTTTGTCTGATGCGCGGCTTGTGAGCGAACGAAAAGCGGGAAGGGAGAAGCTGTACAGGCTTCATCCCGAACCGCTGATCGAATTGCAGGAGTGGCTCTCCTATTTCGACCGGTATTGGGACAACAAGCTCTCCATACTGAAACATTATGTGGAACATGAAGGTAGAGAATAAATGCTATGAAAAAAGCAATCTCATAACTTGAGATTGCTTTTTGGCATTATGCGCGCACGCCGAAGAACGATTTAATTCTGGCAAACACGCCTTTATGCTCTTCTTCAAATGACTGTAAAGGCACGGATTCGCCGAGAACGCGGCGGGCGATGTTCCGGTATGCGATGGAAGCCTTGTTGTTGGGGTCCATGACAACCGGCTCTCCGTTGTTGGATGCCTTAATGACTTCATCATCATCGGCGACGATGCCGATCAATTCGATGGATAAATGCTGAATCACTTCGTCAACGTCAAGCGTATCGCCGTTTTTCATTAAGTGATTGCGGATCCGGTTGATGATCAGACGGGGCGGCTCAATGTTCTCCTCTTTCTCGAGAAGTCCGATAATCCGATCGGCGTCACGAACGGCTGAAATTTCCGGTGTCGTCACGACAATGGCTTTGTCAGCGCCGGAAACCGCATTTTTATATCCCTGCTCAATTCCTGCCGGACAGTCAATAACGATATAGTCAAAATCCTGTTTTAACTGCTGGATTAATTTGACCATCTGCTCCGGCAGAACCGCCGATTTGTCGCTTGTCTGTGCCGCCGGAAGCAAATAAAGCAGGTCATCAAAGCGTTTATCCTTTACAAGCGCCTGATGGATCTTGCATCTTTCTTCAACGACATCCACCAGATCATAGATAATTCGATTCTCAAGGCCCATGACGACATCGAGATTGCGCAGGCCGATGTCTGTGTCAACAAGACATACCCGCTTTCCCAAGATGGCCAAAGCGGTGCCAAGATTCGCGGATGTCGTCGTTTTGCCTACTCCGCCTTTCCCCGAGGTTATTACGATAGCTTCACCCAACTTTACATTCCTCCCTCAAGCCTTGTTAAACTAGGTCTCAAATGAGCCAATTGTTGAAGGCGGTCAATGACCATATTCTCTTCTTCGTCTAAATAAGCACATTCCATGTCGTTCCCTTCTTGGATGTGGTCTGGGGAGCGATTGAGCACATGATTTATGCGTAATTGAGTCGGTCTCATATCGGAAGCCGCAATAACAGCTCGTTTATTTCCGTTAAAACCAGCGTGGGCAATCCCTCTTAAAGAGCCGAGGACAAAAATATTTCCTCCGGCCTTCACCATTCCTCCCGGGTTCACATCCCCGATGAGAAGCAAATCGCCATCTGTTTCCAGGACTTGTCCCGAGCGAACGATTTTGGCGACCGAAATGACCTCGCTTTCTTTTTTTAAGCGGTCGGCTTCTGTTTTGGTCATGACTTCACTTTCGATGGACTGGATAAACAGATTTTGCTTCTCAGTGATCACTTCGGTCAGCCTGGCTTCTTGTTCCTTCGTCACATAGCGGTGGCCAAGCTTTACGAGAACACTGATTTTCTGGCCTTTTCCATCCATATAATGTTCGAGTGACAGCATATCCTGAAGACCGTTCAGTAATTCTTCAAAAGAGCATGTGTCATCAAGATGAAGCGTCAATCCATTTTTCGTTCCTTTAATTGTTACGTATTGCTGCTTTTGGGTCTTCACGGTGTTCACCTCAACATCATACTCATTTCGACATCGGCTGATAAAATCCTTTTTTTACTCTTCCCGAAGCTCTTTCTTAAGACTGGTAAAAAACGCTTTGAACGGGTAAATGAGCAAAATTCCCGCAACCGCGTTTAATCCGAGAGTAGGAAGCAGCCTTTCCAGCACAAATTGATGGAACGGCATGATCTCCGGCCGTATTAACATCTGTACGCCGTATTGATAAAACTCAAGGACACAGACGGCAAGAACCGATATGAAGATCACGACAAGCGCGTTCGTCTGCAGCACTTTAAACGCCTTTGACGTTAAATAACAAATACCGGCAAAACCAAACATGTATACCCCTAAAAGGTCGGTATAGTTAATATCGTATAGCAGTCCGAATATAAATCCATATGTAATGGCAAACGACTGATTGACGTAAGCCGTCATAAAAACTAAGACGAGCAGCAGAAAACGCGGAATCAGCTGCAGATCATCGCCGATAAAAGGCAATCTGACAAAATCTGCATAAACGCTTTCAGACGCCAGGACAAACATCATGATGACAGGAAGAAGGAACCGCTTCACGATCCTCCCTCCTCCTCATTCACCGTGTCGAGTGTACGATCAACGACAATGACATTATCAAGATTATACAAATCAGCAGCCGGCTTCACGTAAGCGATTTTTGTCAAACCGTAAGAATCGGGTTCGACCTCTGTCACCTTTCCGACCGTTAAGCCTTTTGGAAATACTCCGCCTGCCCCGGAGGTTTCAACCAGGTCGCCTTTTTTGATATCCCTTTCTTTATCAGGATCAATAATTTCCATGGACAGCGCCTTTTTGTCAGAATCATATCCGTTGATAATGCCGTTTACCGTTTTTTTGCCTTTATTAGCCGAAACGATGGTCGAAATTCGGTTGTTTCTGTCCGTCGCGCTTAAAAGCTGGACAGTGGAAGTGAAGCTATTCACTTTTGTGCTGTCGATTTTACCGATCAGGTTGCCGTTTTCGTCTGTGACCGCCATGTCTTTTTTCACGCCATGCTTGGAGCCTTTGTTAATCGTGATCATGTTCCACCATTCATATTTATCCGGGTTTCTGGCGATGACAGTCGCCAGTATCGGATTATAGTCTCTGATCGACTTCAAATGGCCTAGCTCCTTGCGAAGGGACTTGTTTTCGTTTTCGAGTTCCTGAAGCTTTGCTTCATACTGAGTCTGGCCGTCAAGCTTCTTCCGCAGGCGCTCGTTTTCATCATAAGTGTTTTTTAAGTCTTCTACATTTTCAAAGAAGCCCGAAAAAAACTGAGCGGGCGTATGAAAAATGGTTTGGAATACACCAGTTGTATCGCCAATGAATTTTTCGGGCCAAGTTGCATTACGGTCGTTCTTCAACGAAAATCCAATCATTGCCACCAAAATGATGATACAAAGGAGTAAAAGCATCAACCGTTTATTCGTAAAAAACTGCGGCATGATTATACACCTCTTCTATTTCACTGTGTCCTTAATTTTTCCCTTTAAATAGATGAATTTGTTCGAGTGCTTTACCTGTTCCGATCGCTACACAGTCAAGAGGGTCTTCCGCAATGATAACCGGCATTTTCGTTTCTTCGCTGATGACTTTATCCAAATGGCGAAGAAGCGCGCCTCCGCCCGTCAGGACGATTCCGCGGTCCATAATGTCAGCCGCAAGTTCAGGCGGTGTTTTTTCCAGCGTATTTTTCACGGCGTCTACGATTGCAGACACAGTATCGCGAAGCGCCGCCGTAATTTCTTTCTCGGTGATTTCAATCGTTTTCGGCAGTCCTGTTAAAAGATCGCGGCCGCGGATTTCCATGCTTTCTCCGTTTTCACTTGCTTCGGCCGAGCCGATTTCGAGTTTGATAGCTTCGGCAGTGCGATCCCCGATCATCAGATTGTACGTTTTTCTGATATAAGAGATAATCGCCTCGTCCATCTCATCCCCGGCTACACGGATGGATTGGGAAGTGACAATTCCTCCAAGGGAAATAATCGCGACTTCGGTCGTTCCTCCGCCGATGTCAACAACCATGCTTCCGGTCGGCTCCCAAACAGGCAGGTTTGCGCCGATCGCCGCGGCAAACGGTTCTTCAATCGGATAGGCGTCTCTTGCGCCCGCCTGGCGTGTGGCATCGATAACCGCGCGCTGTTCTACCGCTGTAATTCCGGATGGAACACAGACCATTACATAAGGTTTTCTTGCAAACAATCCTTTGTTTTTCACAGCTTTGCTAATATAATGCTTCATCATCGTTGCCGTTGTTTCATAATCAGCGATGACTCCGTCTTTCATCGGGCGGAGCGCAACGACATTTCCCGGAGTCCGTCCGATCATATTTTTCGCGTCATTACCGACTGCGACAATTTGCTTTGTGTCCGTTTGAAGCGCAACGACAGAAGGCTCCCTAACGACAATTCCTTTTCCTTTGACAAAGACAAGCGTATTCGCTGTTCCCAAATCTATTCCAAGGTCTCTCGCACCAATTCCAAACATTTGTATGTATCTTCCTTTCTTAAAACAAATTCCTAAGCAAAAACCATAAATTCTATTATAGCTTAATTTAATGAAAAAAAAAGTGTTACAAATATCCTTTTTCTTTTAAGCTCACAAATTTTTGATCGCCGATGATAATATGGTCGAGCAATTCGATTCCGATGAGCTGTCCGCATTCATTGAGACGCCTTGTAACATCGATATCTTCGCTGCTCGGTGCCGGGTCTCCCGAAGGATGGTTGTGCACGCAGATAAAAGAAGCGGCTGACCGCTTCAAAGCCTCCTTAAACACTTCCCGCGGATGGACAATGGAAGAGTTCAGGCTGCCGATAAAGACGGTGCGTTTGTGGATTACCTGATTTTTAGAATTCAGGTAGAGACAGACGAAGTGTTCCTGAGACAAAAAACGCATATCTTCCATCAGCAAATTCGCTGCATCCTCAGGAAAGCGGATCACATGCCGCTCTTCGTACACAAGCTTATGAATGCGCCGGCCGAGTTCGAGAGCCGCCAATATTTGAACGGCTTTCGCGCGGCCGATGCCCGAGATGCTTGAAAGCTCTTCAACAGATGCTTCTTTTAATAAACGCAGGCCGTCGAACGTCTGAAGAAGGCGGCTTGAAAGCTGGAGAACCGATTCTTTTTTTGTTCCGGTTCTTAAAAGAACCGCCAGCAATTCATGATTTGACAGGCTTTCGGCGCCCATGTTCAAGAGCCGTTCGCGAGGCCTTTCATCTTCCGGAAAATCTCTTAATTTTAATGGCTGATCGCTAATGATAAAACCCTCCCTGTGATTCCCCTTCCCGTTCGGTTCATCAATAGGAGTGCAGACCAAACCGCTTCAGCATTCTCATCGTTTTGGAAATAGGCAGCCCCACAACCGTGTAGTAATCGCCCTTAATATGTTTGACGAAGAGCGCGCCCTTTCCCTGTATTCCGTATGAACCTGCTTTATCAAACGGTTCGCCCGTATCAATATAGGCGCTGATTTCTTTATCTTCGAGAGGCCAAAAGGTGACTTCGGTTTCCTCAAAAAATGTTTCGCATTTGCTGTTTGACTTGATGCAGACACCCGTCAGCACCGAATGGGTTTGTCCGGAAAGCATTTTCAGCATCCTTCCGGCTTCCCCGGCATCTTTCGGCTTGCCCAGACAAACGCCTTCAAAACAAACTATGGTGTCGGCGCCAAGCACGACAGCATCAGGATATTGCTCGGCTACTTTTCGCACTTTTTGTTCCGCCAACCATTTGACGTTCTCTTCCGGCGAAAAGTTTCGGTTTAATTTTTCTTCTGCGTTGCTCGCCACGACGCGGTATGGAATGTGCAGGAGGTCGAGGAGTTCCTTTCTGCGGGGTGATTGTGAAGCTAAAATAAGCGGCTGTGTCATGGGAAGCCATCCTTTCACGGGTTTTTTGCTTAAGAAATAAAGATACTTGTTTTATCCTACCAAAAGAAAGCCTCAGCCACAATTTCAGAAAAATAACTTTTTGATGACAAAAATCGATAAATCAAAAAAACCAGCCCATCGGCTGGTTCAAATGATTATTTCATTTGGCTGAGCAATAGCTGCTGGCTTTTCCAGCCGTTTGCCGCTGTCGGTTTTTCCAGCAGATTCACGGCCTTTAGTATGCCCTCTTTTATCTTTTCCGAGTCTCCATTTGGCTTTATTCCATCAATTTCCGCTTTGAGATCGGCGACGTTTTTCGCGGTTACCTCGGCGCCGAGAATCGCTTTTGCCGACAGCTCTGCCGCTTCTTTAAAAGCCGGGGACAAATCGGAATCAAGCGAAACCGACAGCTCTTTTCCGCCCCACGCATCAAGATCGTGATCGATCAAAATCTGTCCGAGCTGAGAAGTCATCTGCTTTTCACCGGTTATGCCGGCGATCACGTAATATCCGTCATCTTTTGCCAGCGGAACAGCGGCATATCCTTTTTCAACGATTTGAGAAGCCATCGTTTCCGCCCCTTCTTTTGAAGAGAATTTGCCCGCCTGCACGGCAAAGCCTTTAAAATCCGCACCGGCTTTGCCAGCCGCCTGTTTTTCGCCATCGCTGTCCCCGGCTTTGACCGCCCCGCCGTCTTCCGCATTCGCGCCAAGACTGCCCGATGCCGGCACTTCTCCTTTATCTGATGCAAGGTTGAGAGCAAAAACGCCGAGGCCTGTGCCGAGCAAAACAGCGAAAATAATCGTCATCGCGAAACGCTTAACGGGGTAAGAAAACGTTCGTTTCGCCTTTTGACTGCCTTTGGCTTCATGTTTCTTTTGATAAGGCGTCACCACTTTTGGATCGTCTTTAAAAACGGCCTCTTCCTCATCCGGCTCAGCCCATGTAAATTCGTCCGTTTCGGGTTTTCTGTCCTCCTTTGAAGCGGATATCTCCTGCTCCGCCTTCCGCTTTTCTTCCCAATTCGAAAAGGTCAGTTTCTTTTCCTTATGTTTTTCCTGCGCCTCTGCTTTCGCCGTGCCGTATATCGTCTCTTCCTTTCCGTTGATCATCACTTTGAGCGGATCTTCTTTAGGCGTGTTCCCGGCCGAAATTTTCTTGCTTTTCCGTTTTTTCAATGTACATCCCTCGCTTTCTGTTTTTGATTGTATGATGAGCATAGCAGTATCCCGTTAGAAACAGAGGGAGCCAAAAGGAAGGAGGAGATCTCCTGAAGGCTTGTCCCTCTTATTGTCCACACTGTATCACAGCCCGAAAAAAAAAGAACAAGACTTTTGTCGTCTCGTTCAAAAAGGTTTCGTCAAATTTTTTATGCCGTCATTTGGACGTACAAATCGATCAGCTGATCGCCGTAAAAATAGCCTGTCAGCGTTCCGATCAAAATGGCGGGCGCAAACGGAAAGGGATCCCTTCGCTTGAGCTTTCCGCAAGCCATGGCTGTAAGCCCGATCACCGTTCCGCAGGCGGCGGACAGGAAAAACACGAGCACGATCAGCTTGGCTCCCAGGACGACGCCAAGGACGGCAAACAGCTTCACATCGCCCCCGCCGATGCCCCCTTTCGTCACAGCAGCCGTAAAGAGCGGCAGCAGGCATCCGCAAGCCGCCCCCGTTATGCTCGAATGCCAAGGGTCAAGCGGAATCAATAAACGCCCGGCAACGAAAATAGGCAGAAAAACACAAAGTACGGCATCGGGTATGACCATATACGTCACATCTGAGACAAAAGCGATCAGCAGCAAAGAAATGAGCAAAAGCGCCATGACAAGCTCTCCCTCTCCGCCCATCTGCAGCCATGCAAAGGGAAACAGAAAAGCCGCCGTCAGCTCAACGGCCGGATAGACGATCGAAATGGAGCACTTGCACCCTCTGCACTTTCCTCTCTGCAAGACGTAGGACAGCACCGGTATCAGCTCAAGAAAAGTCAATGGGCGGCGGCAGACGGGGCAGGCGGAACGCGGAGCGAGCAATGAGGTTTTTTGAGGGATGCGGCGGCCTGCCGCATTAAAAAAAGAGCCTAGCACCAAACCGGTTATGAAAAAGTACATCAACGAACATCAGCCTCTCGCAGGATTTCCCGGCCCGGATCTTCCGGCAGGCCAGGGGCTTCCATTTTAGCAAACCTTGGAGAGGGCCGCTGTTCGCGAAAATATAAAAATGCGCCTTCAGCCTAAGCTAAAAACGCATTTTTGCCTTTTATCGTTTCAATGCCGCTCTGACGGCGGAAATAAAGTAGAGCGAGCCCGTAATGATCACGACGGCTTTTTCATCCGCAGCTTTTTCTTCGATAAACCGAAACACGGAGTCGATGTTTTCGCCGCAGGTTTTATAGCGGGCCCGGCTTTGCTCGTACAGTTTTTGAGCGGATTCGGCTCTCGGAAAATCAAACGATGTAAAATGAACCGAAGATGCAAACGCCTCTATTTCGCGGATCATATCCTGATAGGGCTTGTCTTTTAAGGCGCTGAAACAAACGTGGATGTTCCGATCCCCAAAGTGAGCGGCTATCGTCTCGGTCAGACGGCCGACGCCTTCTTTGTTATGAGCGCCGTCAATATATGTAAGCGGCTGTTCCAGCACTTTTTCAAAGCGGCCGGCCCATTCCGCTTTTTTCAAACCGGCACGAAGCGCTTCCCGGCTGATATCGGCGTAATTTTCCGCGGCGAGCCATTCAGCTGCAAGAACCGCCAAAGAAGCATTTTGCCGCTGATGGGTGCCGATCAGGCCGGTTTCAAGCTGTTCGTACTGCTGCTCAGGCGTCTTTAGCGAAAACCGTTCGCCATCCGGCAGAGAGAGCTCCCCGTATATGTCGCAAGTCTCCTGAAGGGATATATACGGAGCGCATTTTTCCGCAGCTTTGCGTTTGATCACACCGGCAGCTTCACGCTGATGAACAGCTGTTAACACGGGCACGCCCTGCTTGATGATTCCCGCTTTTTCAGCCGCGATCTCTTCCAGTGTATCTCCCAAGATCGCGGTGTGGTCGCGGCCGATCGAGGTGATGACCGTCAATATCGGTTCGACGACATTCGTCGAATCAAGGCGGCCGCCAAGGCCCGTTTCAAAAATAACAAAATCGGTCTTGCGGTATGCAGCAAAATATAAAAATGCACAAGCGGTGATGATTTCAAATTCGGTGGCCGCCCCAAGTTCGGTTTTTTCCAGCTCCAGGACGAGCGGTGCGATTTCATTGAAAAGCGCCGTCCACTCCTCATCTGAAATCGGAATGCCGTCCACGCTGATCCGTTCGTTGAAGGTTACGATATAAGGGGAAGTGAACGTGCCCGCCGTATATCCGGCTTCCTGCATTATCGAGCGGATAAAGGCGATCGTCGACCCTTTTCCGTTTGTTCCGGCAACGTGCACAGCTTTCATTTTTTTCTCCGGGTGCCCGAGCGCATCAAGCAGCCACTCCATTCGTTCCAGCCCCGGCTTGATGCCGAATTTCAGCCTTCCGTTCAACCAGCTTAGCGCTTCTTCAAACGTGTTGAACAAGCCTGTTCCCTCCCTTCAATGATGAAGGTGTTTTCCGGCCTTGTGAAGACCGAAAAACACCTCGCTTTTCCTTTTTTAGTTTTTCAATTCGGCGATCCTTTTTTCGACGGCTTCGCGTTTTGCTGTATAATCGGCTTCTTTCGCCCGCTCTTCGTCGATGACGTGCTGCGGCGCTTTTTTCATAAAGCCTAAATTGCTTAATTTCTTCTGAACCCGTTCGACTTCTTTGTTCAATTTACCGAGCTCTTTTTCAAGGCGGCTGATTTCTTCGTCAATGTTGATCAGCCCTTCAAGCGGCAAAATCAACTCTGCCCCTGATACAACGGCAGTCATCGCTTTATCAATCGTCTTGACGTCCGTTCCGATTTCAAGCACGCTCGGGTTTGTAAAGCGTTCCACGTAAGAGCGGTTTTCTTCAAGGCGCCCGGCGACTTCAGGCGAGCTCGTTTTGATATAAAGCTCGATCTGTTTGCTGAGCGGTGTATTGACTTCACTGCGGATATTCCGCACTGCACGGATCACTTCAACGAGAAGCTTCATATTTGCCGCAGCCTCTTCGTCGGAATATGCTTTGACGACTTCAGGCCACTTCGCAACCGTAATCGATTCACCTTCATGAGGAAGGTGCTGCCAAATCTCCTCTGTTAAAAATGGCATGAACGGATGCAGGAGGCGCATCGTCTGATCCAGTACATACGCCAAAACGGAGCGTGTCGTCTTTTTGGCCGCTTCATCATCGCCGTAAAGCGGAAGTTTGGCCATTTCGATGTACCAGTCGCAGAAATCGTCCCAAATAAAGTTGTAGAGATGGCGGCCGACTTCGCCGAATTCGTATTTTTCTGCAAGATGTGTCACCGTTTCGATCGTTTCGTTTAATCTCGTTAAAATCCATTTATCTGCAACCGATTTTTCACCTGATAAATCGAGTTCTTCATACGTCATACCGTCCATGTTCATCAACGCAAACCTTGAGGCATTCCAAATCTTGTTTGCGAAGTTCCATGTAGATTCGACCTTTTCAAAGCTGAAGCGCAAATCCTGTCCAGGCGAGCTTCCGGTCGCCAGGAAATAGCGGAGTGAATCGGCTCCATACTTTTCGATGACTTCCATAGGATCGACCCCGTTTCCGAGCGATTTGCTCATCTTGCGGCCTAGGTCGTCTCGGATCAATCCGTGAATCAAGACGTCTTTGAACGGACGCTCGCCCGTAAACTCGATGCCTTGGAAAATCATTCTGGACACCCAGAAGAAAATGATGTCATATCCTGTAACAAGAACGTTAGTCGGATAGTAGCGCTTGAAATCTTCCTCATCGACATCAGGCCAGCCCATCGTCGAAAACGGCCACAGAGCCGAACTGAACCACGTGTCAAGAACATCTTTGTCCTGCTCCCAGTTTTCGGCATCCTCAGGCGCTTCAACGCCGACGTAGACTTCACCCGTTTCTTTATGATACCAGGCCGGAATCCGGTGGCCCCACCAAAGCTGGCGTGAAATACACCAGTCGCGGATATTTTCCATCCAGTGAAGGTATGTTTTTTCAAACCGCTCCGGTACGAAATTGACTTTGCCTTCGCTTTTTTGCAATTCGATTGCCGCATCGGCCAGCGGCTGCATTTGGACGAACCATTGCGTTGAAAGGTACGGTTCAACGACTGCGCCGCTGCGCTCGCTGTGACCGACGGAATGCATATGCTCTTCGATTTTGAAAAGAACGCCCTGTTCCTGTAGGTCTTTCACAATCGCTTTGCGGCATTCAAAACGGTCCATGCCTTTATATTGAAGGGCATTATCGTTCATCGTTCCGTCTTCATTCATAACGAGAATCCGCTCCAGATTGTGGCGGTTTCCGATCTCAAAGTCGTTCGGATCATGAGCCGGCGTGATTTTCACCGCACCTGAACCAAATTCCATGTCGACGTAATCATCAGCGACAATCGGAATTTCTCTTCCCGTGATCGGCAGAACGACCGTTTTTCCGATTAGGTGTTTGTACCGTTCATCTTCCGGATGAACCGCAACCGCCGTATCTCCGAGCATCGTTTCCGGACGGGTCGTCGCGATCTCAATCGAGCCTGAGCCGTCTTTCAGCGGATAGCGCATATGGTAGAATGCACCTTGAACGTCTTTATAGATGACTTCGATGTCGCTCAGAGCCGTTTTTGTGGCCGGGTCCCAGTTGATGATATATTCTCCCCGGTAAATCAGCCCTTTTTCATAAAGCTTCACAAAGACTTCGCGAACCGCTTTTGAGAGCCCTTCATCAAGAGTGAACCGCTCTCTTGAGTAATCGAGGCCAAGACCGAGCTTTGCCCATTGGCTGCGAATGAAATCGGCGTATTCCTCTTTCCATTTCCACGTTTCCTCGAGAAATTTTTCACGCCCCAGATCATAGCGGGTTTTTCCTTCCTCGCGCAGCTTGGCTTCAACCTTTGCCTGTGTCGCAATTCCGGCGTGGTCCATTCCCGGAAGCCACAGCACGTCATACCCCTGCATCCGCTTCATTCTCGTGACGATATCCTGCAGCGTCGAATCCCACGCGTGTCCCAAATGCAGCTTCCCTGTCACATTCGGCGGTGGAATGACAACGGTATACGGCTCTTTGTCAGAGTCGTTTGCAGCTTCAAAAAACTTGCCGTTCACCCAATATTCGTATCTGTCTTTTTCGACTTTGGCCGGATCGTATTTTGTCGGCATCGTCAGTTCTTGTTTATCCATTTTCAAACCTCCAGCAATATAAACGGCTGATCAATAGAAAAAGAGTCCTCTTTATCCTGTTAAAAGGACGAAGAGAACTCTCTCGCGGTACCACCTTTTTTCATGAACGCCGAATGAGGCATTCACGCACTTAATGGGATAACGGGCCTTTCCCGAATTTCTCTACTTTTATGTTCAAGAAATTGCGCTCCTGGGCGACCTTCCAAAAAAGACTGGCTGGGAAACCTTTCAGCTCTAGGAGTCCCTCTCTGTAAGCGTCTGTTTTTGTACTCTTCCCATTCAAAGCGGGTGATCATTGATTTTTCAGCACGTACTTTTTTCTTGTTCTTATATTACTAAATCTTTTTCATTTTCGTCAATCATCTTTGCCGTTTTTCTCCCGTTTTATACAAGATTGGGCCATGCACACAAGCTTCGTTTTCTCATATGATGCTGTAACGAAAAGGAGAGGAGGCATAAGGTGCGGAAAAAGTTCAACATTCACTCGCTCCAGCCGTGGCTGAAACAGATAAAGCTTGTCGGTGTTCAAGTCATCCTCCCGCTTACGATCTTTCAAGGCATTCGAACCCTTTTCTTTCCAACGACGTTTGATGTTCTCCTGTTGGGTATTCTCATATTCCTTGCATGCGCCTTTCACCTTGACTGGATATAAAACAGGCAAGGCCTGCTGCAAGCAGAAAAGTCCGCATCATGATGATGGGGACTCTGTTTCTGCCTGGAGTTTTCGGTTTTCTTCTGTTTGATGGATGCCCATTACGAGCGGCTCCGCATTTTTCATTTGCCAATACGCCTTCAGCAGTCTTGTGCATTCTTCTTTCTCTCCGGAGCGTTTTCCCGTCTGATAGCGTTTCAGCTCGTCAAATACGGCTGCCGGATAAGCCATATAGCTTAAAAACAAGCTGATTTCTTCATCGCGCAAAGGGTAGACTTTGTGATACGTATAAAACCAGCTTACACATTCCGGGCACATGACGGGATTTGTCTTAAACATTCTCGTAAAAAATACGATCAGGTCATTTGCAGGCGGCCCGTATCCCGCCTTCTCAAAGTTGGTAAAGTAGCCCGTGCCCATATCATTATACAGAAAGTGGCGGACGGACAATTGCCCGTGGTTTAAGACGAGTCTGGAAGACTCCTTACCTTTGATGGCTTCGTACCACTCATCAAGACGTTCAAGCGCAAAATCGACGGCGGACAGCGTCTCTTTGTAATACATCGCGGCCTGAAGCTGAAATGGCGACATGTACCATTCTTTTTCCGCCACTGTGAGAAACTCTTCATATCTTTGTTTTTGCGCTTCCCATTTTCGTTTTGTCCGTTCATAGTGCCCGAGCGTATCCTCTTGCCTTATATCGGTTTCTTTTTCCGTTTTCTGATGAATAAGAGCGATTTCCTGAAATAAATATTCGTGCTTTTGATCGCGCTCTTCCTCTTTTTGAAGCGAAAGCCACGGCATTAAATAGCAGACATCAGCACCCGCACCGGTCAAAAATTCCCCTGATCGGTTTCTGTAAACGGGAACGAAATTTCTGTAGCCCTTCTCCTCAAGGATGATCATCTGCTCCGTAAAACGGGCATTCCTTGAAGCGACCAGTTTTTTCAGGGCGAATACGCCGTGGTTCGTATATACTTTCCACACTTTTCGACTGACGGGCTCAACATATTGAGCGGCAAGCCCGTATTCATGCAAAACAGACTGGATATCTTCCATTTCTGCTCACCACGCATCAGGCATGGCTGTTTTGATAATCGGGAATATAAAGGATTTGTCCTTCCTTTAATTCTTCATCAAGAGAAAGGGAATTCATCCGGATGAGCTGCTGGGCATTAATGCCGTAACGTTCGCACAGAAGGTCGATTGTATCATTTTGCTGAACGATGCACATCCTCATTCGCGCAAACTCCTCCTCCCCTTGTTTTGTAAACAGTTTCGTTAAATAGAGCGCGTTATCGTTCTCTTTCGTTTCTTCTTCCGCGTTGTCATCCCGTTCTTCTTCAGGCTCTTCCTGCTCATGAAAAGAGTATTCCGGAATTACGATGGAATGGCTCGGCTCCGGTTCTTCTTCTGCTGTTTCCTGTTTTACTTCAATTTCAAAGGACTCCCTTTCCTCCTGCTCTTCTTCATCATGCAGAATAGGAGGAACGCCGAAAAACGGTGTTTCCTTTGTTTCTTCAGAATCGGAATAAGACCTGTATAACGGTTCCGCCGTCTCTTCCGCCGCCTCGCTTTCTTCCATTCTCGGTTCCGCTTTTGCGTCCCCGCTGCTTTCTTCCATTCTCGGTTCTGCTTTTGCGTCCCTGCTGCTTTCCTCCATTCTCAGTTCCGCTTTTGCATCCCTGCTGCTTTCTTCCATATTCCGTTCTGTTTTTACCTCTTCTCTTACTTCCTCAGTTTCCTTTTGCGTTTCCAGCTCGCGCTTCGTTCTTTCCGCAGCGGACAATGAAGCGGCAAAAAACGGTTTTGCTTCGTTTCCGGATTCTCCGAGAAACGATTGATAAATCGGAACCGTTTGTTCATCGGTTTCATCTTCATCTTCGTATGTTTCTTCTTCTACTTCCTGGTCATCGTACGGAGCGTCTAGGCTAATGGAAAACGTCTTTTCTTCAGGATCGTCTTCTTCATCCGGATAAGACCGGTACGCAGGTTCAGGTTCTTCTTCATACTGAGGAATTTCCCCCAGGACCGGCGGGGTGTGCGCCCCGTTTTTCTCCTCTTCTTCCCCGCTCACATTCAGCAGGCCTTCAATCGCCAAGTCCGCCTGAATCGTCAGCATGCGGGCATCTGTCAGCTGATAATCGAAAGCATCAATAAACACAAATACATCGTTTAAATGATTCACCTTGTTTTTCGGAATCGTAATATCTACGGGAAAGCAATGCGTCAGCTCGGCGCTTCCGTCCCCTTTCAATTTTACGTCTTCCACAAATCGGCTTGTCGCAGGCAGCTCAGCATACTCCCGGGTTTGATCTATGTTGTATTCGCCTGTCAGCTCTAATGACCCGCGTATTGATACGTAATCATTCACTTCCTGAACGGAAATGTCAGGATCCAATGATATCGATAACAATTCCGATACTTCCTGTCCTTTTTGAAAACAGATCGACTCTTCCACAGAAAATTGCAAACGGTGGTTTTGCGGCAAACTGATATCCTCCCTTCACCTAATTTTTAAAATTAGATGTCAGTAAAGATGTATGAAAAAAAACGGCAAAATATGAACATAAAAAAAAGGGCCGCCGGCAATGCCGGCAGCCTCCTTCGTTCTTTACTTTTTGCGGCTGATCGCGCTGAACACCCGTTCAACCGCTCTGATCGTATGTTCAATGTCTTCATCCGTGTGGGCGGTTGACAAAAACAGCCCTTCAAACTGTGACGGCGGCAGGAACACGCCTTCATCCGCCATGCCTTTGTAATAGTCGGCAAACAGGCTGAGGTCAGACTGTCTGGCGGTTTCATAATTGATGACAGGCCCGTCTGTGAAAAAGAAGCCGATCATCGATCCCGCCCGGTTAAACGTATGCGGGATGCCGTTTTTCCGGGCGGCTTCAGAAATTCCTTTTTCAAGAAGATCCGCTTTCCGTGAAAATTCCCGATAAGAATCAGGCGTCAGCTGCTTCAATGTTTCGAGCCCGGCTGTCATGGCAAGCGGGTTGCCGGACAATGTGCCGGCCTGATAAATCGGTCCGCTCGGCGCGATTTTCTCCATGATTTCAGCTTTTCCTCCGTACGCGCCGACTGGAAGCCCGCCGCCGATCACTTTTCCGAGACACGTCAAATCAGGCGTCACGCCGAAATAGCCTTGGGCGCAATTATAATCGACCCTGAAGCCCGTCATAACCTCGTCAAAGATCAACAGCGCACCATATGTTTCGGTAAGCTCGCGGAGCCCTTCAAGGAACCCTTTAACAGGCGGAACGACACCCATGTTGCCTGCTACAGGCTCAACGATAACACCGGCGATGTCGTCTCCGAACTCTTGGAAGACAAGCTTCATCGTTTCGAGATCATTGTAAGGAACTGTAATCGTATTTTTGGCAATGCTTTCAGGAACACCCGGGCTGTCAGGCAAGCCGAGCGTCGCGACTCCGGAGCCCGCCTTGATGAGCAGCGAATCGCCGTGCCCGTGGTAACAGCCTTCAAATTTCACGATTTTATTCCGGCCCGTGTATCCCCGTGCAAGCCTTAATGCGCTCATCGTCGCTTCGGTTCCCGAGCTGACCATCCGGACGATTTCTATGGAAGGGACGCGTTCAATGACAAGCTCAGCGAGCTCTGTTTCCAGCTCGGTCGGCGCACCGAAGCTTGTCCCGTTTTGCGCAGTCTCTTGAATGCTTTTCACAACTTGTTCGTTGCTGTGTCCCAAAATGAGCGGACCCCATGATAAGACGTAATCAATATATTCGTTTCCGTCGATATCATAGATCTTCGAACCTTTGCCCCGTTCCATGAAAATCGGATCCATGTTTACCGATTTAAACGCGCGGACCGGACTGTTTACTCCGCCCGGCAGCACTTGCTGGGCTTTTTTGAAAGCCGCTTTAGATTTTTCATAGCTCCGCATTCGCTAAAACCTCCAGTCGATTTTCGTTATTCTGCAATCCATTTTGCTGCATCTTTTGCAAAATACGTGATGATCAAATCACAGCCTGCCCGTTTCATGCTTGTCAGCATTTCAAGGACAAGCGCTTTTTCATCGATCCAGCCGTTTTGGCCTCCCGCTTTTACGATCGAATATTCTCCGCTCACATTATATCCTACGACAGGCAGATTGAACTCGTTTTTCACGTCGCGGACGATATCCAAATAGGAGAGAGTCGGTTTGACGATCAGAAAATCGGCGCCTTCTTCAACATCGGATTTTGCTTCTCTGATGGCTTCCAGACGGTTGGCGTAATCCATTTGATACGTTTTCCGGTCTCCGAACTGCGGGCTGCTTCCCGCTGCATCGCGGAACGGCCCGTAAAACGCACTCGCATATTTTACAGCGTAAGACATAATCGGCACGTTCGTAAATCCTTCTTCATCAAGCGCCTCCCTGATGGCGGCAACGAACCCGTCCATCATGTTGGACGGCGCGATGATGTCAGCGCCGGCCCTGGCCTGGCTGACCGCCGTCTTCGCCAAGAGAGCGAGCGATTCGTCGTTTAAGATTTCGCCGTTCTCGACGAGGCCGCAGTGGCCGTGATCCGTATATTCGCAAAGGCACGTATCGGCGACTACGACAAGCTCCGGGAAGTCCTCTTTTATTTTTGCGATCGCTTTTTGGACGATACCATGGTCATGATATGCTCCACTTCCGACAGCATCTTTATGTTCCGGCACGCCGAAAACGATAACCGATTGAATGCCGAGGCTTGCGACTTCTTCAAGTTCTTCGTTCAGTCTGTCCAGTGACAGCTGATACACGCCGGGCATTGAAGGCACTTCACTTTTAATGTTCTCTCCTTCGATTGCAAAAATCGGATAAATAAAGTCTGACGCTTTTAATTCGGTTTCTCTGACAAGCTTCCGCATGCCTGCCGTTGTCCGCAGACGGCGGTGTCTGTGAAATGATGCTTTCATTTGTCATTCTCCTTTTCTTGAAATGCTGCACATCGCATCCAGCATTCCGTCAATTGTATAAACCTCCGGCATAGTTGAAGGGATCCCGTATTCCGAGAGCGCCTTTTTCGTCAAAGGCCCGATGCTGATAAAGGATGTGCCTTTTTCAGCCCACCTTTTGCTCTCCTCTTTCAACATGCTCATAAACGCATGTACGGTCGAAGAGCTCGTAAACGTCACGAAATCAAACGCTTCACGCGACGCCGCACTTTTGAGCAGACGCATTCCATCCGTATCAGGGACGGTTTCATACAAAACCCACTCCGAAATGTCAATGCCGAGCGGAGTAAGGGTTTCTTTTATAACATCGCGCGATAAATTCCCTTTCAAAACCGCTACCTTGTCACTCGGCCCGATTTTTTGCCGCAGCGCTTCAGCCAGCTCTTCAGCGACGTAACGTTCCGGAATAAGGTCAACCCCGACATTCCTGTCTTCTAAATATCGGGCGGTCTTTTCGCCGACAGCGGCAACCTTCGCCTTGGATGCGGCCGAAATCCTGATTCCGTGATCTTCCATGTAAGAAAAAAAGAATTTCGCTCCGTTTACGCTCGTAAAGACAAGCCAGTCCGCCCGGCCGATGTCCGCTTGAAATTGCGGGGCCCGATCAGAAAAGAGAGCAGGCCGGAACGAGATCAAAGAGGTTAATACCGCTTCTCCTCCCAAATCCTTCACCTTTTTTCCAAATGACCGGGCTTGCGCTTTATTGCGGGTGACGAGCACCTTCTTTCCCTGCAGAGGAAGATCACGATTCATGATCGTCCAGCTCCTGTTTGACCCGGTCAATTAAAGCCTTGGCTCCTTTTTGCGCCATCCGTCCGGCGCACTCTTTGCCGACGGCTGCGGGATCTGTCCCGCCCGTCTTTTCCCTGTATACCGTTTTGCCGTCCGGAGAGGCGACAAGACCGGTCAGTTCGATGATATCTTCTTTATTCATCACGGCAAAACCCGCAATCGGAATTTGACAGCCGCCTTCCATCGCATGAAGAAAAGCGCGTTCAGCGGTGACAGTCTGTTCTGTGTAACGGTCATTCAGCCCGGATAACAGGCCTAGCAGCTCTTCGTCCGCAGCTCTGCACTCAATCGCCAACGCGCCTTGCCCGACTGCAGGCAGGCAGCTCTCAGGCTCAAGAAACTCCGTCACGACATCGTCTTTCCATCCCATTCTCGAAAGGCCGGCAGCCGCTAAAATAATCGCGTCATACTCCTCTGTCTCAAGCTTTTTGAGCCTTGTGTCGATATTCCCTCTGATCCATTTAATCTCAAGGTCGGGACGGATCTGCAAAAGCTGGGCGCTTCTCCGCAGGCTGCTTGTGCCGACAACCGCCCCCTGCGGAAGCTCTGCGAGTGTTTGACGTTTTTTTGAAATCAGCGCGTCGCGGACATCCTCCCGCTTCGGAACGCATCCGATCACAAGGCCCTCCGGAAGCGCGGACGGCATGTCTTTCATACTGTGAACGGCCATATCAATTTCTCCCGAAAGCATGGCCTGCTCGATTTCTTTAACGAAAAGGCCTTTTCCGCCGACCTTTGACAAGGTGACGTCAAGAATCCGGTCGCCTTTCGTCACGATTTCCTTTATTTCAAATGTAACATTCGGATGCAGTTCCTCCAGTTTTTTGATTACCCATTTCGTCTGGGTCATCGCCAATTTGCTTCTTCTTGAGCCTACGATGATATTTCTCATATGTTCTTCCTCCCATTTCCGTACGGGCAACCGTTTTAACTAAACCAATGAAATTGTGAAAAGCTGCCTAGTAAAAAGAAATTGATTAAGAGAACAAGAAAAGACGCGGTATTCCACATAGCCGCGATCCTCCCCTGCAGCTCTTTGACGATCCTGATAAATAAATAATAACCATATAAAAAGAGAAGCACGATGGAGCCGAGCACTTTCGGGTCCGTCCAGTACAGGGTCTCAAGCGACACATATGACCAGATGATTCCGAGTATCAGGCTCAAGAGGAGCATGGGCACGCCGATGATATTAAGGACGTACGCCATGTAATCAAGCTTTGCCAAATCCTCGATTCTCAAAAGCCATTTTCCCCACTTTTTCTTTTTCAATAAATTGTACTGAAAAAGATAAAGCATTGAAAAGACAAATGACAAAGAAAATGCTCCGTATGAGAGAATCGCCATCGTAATATGAATGATCAGAAGCTCTGACACCAGCCTGCCCGAAAGCTCCGCCGACTGCTGTGCAGTCGGTGTAAACGTATGAATCGCAACCATGGAAAAGCCGATCACGTTTGTGAAAAAGACGAGAAAATCCACCTTCAAGAGCTTTGTCAATACAAGGGACAGCGTGACAAGCACCCAGGCATAAAAATAAAGACCCTGCACATTATTCAGCACAGGAAACGCCTCGGTATACCACATAAAATAAAAAAGATACACCGTCTGAAGAATCCAGACAATAGAAAGCAACCAGAAGGCCGCTCTGCCTGCCTTCCGGTTGTGCTGTAGAAAATCTATAAAATAAAAGAGAACGCTGAGCGCATATAACACGATCGTGCCTTCATTAAGCCTTGCTAGCAGTGTATCCGTCATGACGTCACTCACTCGCGATAGAGGTGAAGCCCTGCTGATGCTGTTTTGTAAAGCCTTGAACCAGCTGGCGCTCATCTTGTTTCTTTTCATTCGCGAAAGCCGCTTCTTCAATATCAAAAATCTGTGTGAACAGGCTGAGCTTTTCCTCTGCATCCGATTCTGAGGCAAACTCTTTCGCTTTTAAAATCGGATCGCGCAAAAGCTGGTTGATGATGCTTTTCGTATGTTTATTTAAAAGCTTCTTTTCCCTCGTACTTAAATGAGGCAGCTTGCGCTCAATGCTCTGCATCGTTTCAGACTGGATCGCGAGGGCCTTCTCCCTCAATGCCGAGATGACCGGAACGACTCCGAGCGTATTGAGCCATTGCTTAAAGGCAACGATTTCAGCCTCGATGATGAGCTCGACTTCTTCAGCCACGGCCTGGCGCTCTTTCAAGTTTTCCTCGACGATGCCTTCAAGATCGTCGATGTCATACAAAAAGACGCCTTCCACGTCTTGAAGCGCAGGATCAAGGTCGCGCGGCACAGCGATATCCACCATGAAAAGCGGACAGCCTTTCCGAAGCTTGTTGACCTGTTCGATCATTCCTTTTGTAATGACGTAGCCGTTTGCACCGGTCGAGCTGATGAGAATGTCAGCTTCCGTCAGAGCGCATTGCAGCTCGTTCAGGCTCTTTGCCTCGCCTGAAAAGCGGCCGGCCAGCTCTTTTGCCTTTGAAAATGTTCTGTTGATGACCGTAACCTGTCCGATTCCTTGCCCGTGAAGGTTTTGTACGGCAAGCTCTCCCATTTTGCCCGCTCCGAGAATGAGAACGTGCTTATCCGCAAGGCTGCCGAAGATTTTTTTCGCCAGCTCAACGGCGGCATAGCTGACAGATACCGCATTTGATGCGATGTCCGTCTCAGCGTGGCAGCGTTTGGCAACGGTGACAGCCTGTTTAAACAAATAGTTGAAAACGGTACCAATCGTCTTCTCTTCCTGAGCGAGCTTGAAGCTTGTGCGCACTTGGCCCAAAATCTGCGTTTCGCCGATGATCATTGAATCAAGGCCGCACGATACACGGAACAGATGTTCAACCGCTCCGTCATTTTCATAATATTTCAAGTAAGGCGACATGTCTTCTTTGTCCATGCCGAACCAATCCGCCAAAAACCTTTTCATATAATAGCGTCCGGTGTGCAACTGATCTACGACAGCATACAGTTCTGTTCGGTTGCATGTCGACACGATGATGTTTTCGAGTATGCTTTTCTCTTCTTTTAACTGCGACATGGCACGCCCCAAATCGCTGGGCTGAAACGTTAATTTTTCGCGTATATGAACAGGGGCCGATTTGTAATCCAATCCCACAACAAGTATATGCATAATTCCTGCTTGCACCCCCAACATCTATCTAGATTAGAATTATTATAATATAGAATTTATTATTCATAACGATTATAACATATATTCACTATTTTCTCTTCACAAAATGTGAACAGATTTTAAAAAAATGTTGTGTTATAGTAGAAATTGCTTTCCTATTTTCTTTACAACGAGAAGGTGATATTTTGAAAAAGAAATCGATTTTGCTCCCGTGCCTGTTCCTCGCCGTATCGATTTACGCAATATTGCGTTCCGGACAAATCAGCCTCTTTGACGGACAAGGGGAATGGTCTGTTTTAGCCGCTCTCGTCGGCCTGGCATTTTTATATCAGGGGCACAAAGAAGCCGATAACGTTCATTTTTTTGCCGGCTTGCTGCTTGCCGCAATCGGCAGTTATTTCGCCTTTAAACAGGAGCTTTTCGGACAAGCCGACGATTTCACCGCAGTCGTCCTGATTGCCGGATGCGCCCTGTTCATCAGATCGCTTCGCACGAAAGAATATCAATTTGAAAGTTTTTTGATGATCGCCTTTGCGCTGTATCTTTATTTTTTCAACCGGATCATCGCCTGGCTCCAATCGCTTAAAATTGAAACATCCTATGTAGAAGCATACTGGCCGGCCGCACTGATTGCAGTCAGTCTGCTCTTATTATTCTTAAAAAGAAAATAATTTATTCCGCAAAAAAGCACCTGCATCCTTGACGCAAGTGCTTTTTTTCAGCCGCTGATCATTTGTTCAATTGCGGCCCATGCTTCCTGCTTTCCTTTTTTCGTTTCCGAGGAAAACAGAATCAGTTTGTCTCCATCTTCAATATCCAGCGTCTGCCTGACGACTTTTGCATGCTTATCCCATTTTCCCTTAGGGATCTTATCAGCCTTTGTCGCAATGACAATCACCGGAATATCATAATGCTTTAAAAAGTCATACATCATGACATCATCCTGCGAAGGCGCGTGTCTGAGGTCGACGATTTGTACGACTGCTTTCAGTTCTTCTCGCGACGTCAAATACGTCTCGATCATCCGGCCCCACGCTTCGCGCTCGGTCTTGGACACTTTTGCAAACCCGTAGCCCGGAACGTCGACGAAATGGAGCACATCATTGATGATATAGAAGTTGAGCGTCTGTGTTTTGCCGGGCTTTGAAGACGTTCTCGCTAAATTTTTCCGGTTGATCATTGTATTAATGAATGATGATTTCCCGACATTGGATCTCCCGGCAAGCGCGATCTCCGGCAGCCCCCCTTCAGGGTACTGCTCGGGTTTCACCGCGCTGATGACGATTTCTGATTTTGTTACTTTCATTTCTCTACTCCCACTAGCGCTTGCTTAAGGACTTCATCCAGATGAGAGACGGGTATAAAATTCAATCCTTCCCGCACGCTCTCCGGAATGTCCTCAATGTCTTTTTCATTATCTTTCGGTATGATGATGTTTTTCAGTCCGGCCCGATGCGCGGCGAGCGCTTTTTCTTTCAGGCCGCCGATCGGAAGCACCCGGCCTCTCAGCGTAATTTCCCCGGTCATGCCGACATTGCGGGAAACCGGGCGGCCCGTCAGTGCAGAAACGAGAGCGGTCGCCATCGTGATGCCGGCGGACGGGCCGTCCTTCGGAACCGCGCCTTCGGGAACATGGATGTGAATGTCATGCTTTTCATGAAAATCCGGACTGATCTTTAATTCTTCCGCTTTTGAACGGACATAGCTGAATGCAGCCTGCGCCGATTCCCTCATGACATCGCCGAGTTTTCCGGTTAAGATCAGCTTGCCTTTACCCGGTGAAAGCGACACTTCAATAGAAAGCGTATCACCCCCGGCTGTTGTATAAGCAAGCCCCGTCACGACGCCGATTTGGTCATCCAGCTCCGCTTGCCCGTATCTGAAGATCCGTTTTCCTAGATAGTCCTCGAGATTTTTCTCTGTGACCGTGATTCTTTTTCTTTCTCCTGAGACGATCAGCTTTGCCGCTTTTCTGCAGATCGCGGTAATTTGGCGCTCAAGGTTCCGCACCCCGGCTTCCCTCGTATAATAGCGGATGACATCAAGTACGGCCTGGTCCCGCATTTGCAGGTTTGATTTTTTCAGCCCATGCTCCTTGATCTGCTTCGGCAGAAGATGGTCTTTGACGATTTCCACCTTCTCCACTTCGGTATAGCCCGCGATCGTAATGATTTCCATTCTATCTCTAAGCGGAGCAGGAATTGTCGCCAGATTATTCGCTGTCGCGATAAACAAAACCTTCGATAAGTCAAACGTTTCTTCTATATAATGGTCGCTGAACGTGTGATTTTGCTCAGGATCGAGCACTTCAAGCATCGCTGAAGCAGGGTCGCCCCTGAAATCTGAGGCCATCTTATCAATTTCATCCAGCAGAAATACTGGATTGATTTTGCCCGCTTTTTTCATTCCCTGAATGATCCGGCCGGGCATCGCCCCGACATACGTCCGGCGGTGGCCGCGGATTTCGGATTCATCCCTGACGCCGCCAAGCGAAATGCGGACGAATTTCCGCCCGAGCGATTTAGCGATCGATTTTGCAAGGGAAGTTTTTCCGACGCCGGGAGGTCCGGCCAAACACAAAATCGGTCCTTTTAATGACTTTGTCAGCTTTTGGACGGCTAAGTACTCAAGAACCCGCTCCTTGACTTTCTCAAGGCCGTGATGCTCTTCATCAAGAATTTTGCCGGCAAGGTGAATATCAAGCCTGTCTTCTGTTGCATCATTCCACGGCAGCGAAATCAGCCATTCGATGTAATTGCGGATCACCGAACTTTCTGCAGAGCTTGACGGGATTTTTTCGTACCGGTTCAGCTCTTTGAATGCCGTTTCTTTCACATGGTCCGGCATACCGGCCTCTTCGATTTTATCCGTAAGCTTTTGAACCTCGCCCGCTTTTCCTTCTTTGTCTCCAAGCTCTTTTTGGATGGCTTTCATTTGCTCGCGGAGGTAGTATTCCTTTTGCGTTCTTTCCATTGAACGCTTCACGCGCTGCCCGATTTTTTTCTCAATCTCCAAGACTTCTTTTTCATTGTGAATCAGGTCGATCACTTTATTCAGCCTTGCTTTCACATCGATTGTTTCCAGCACTTCCTGCTTGTCCTTTAACTTAAGCGGAAGGTGGGAAGCGACGATATCGGCCATTCTCCCGGGCTCTTCAATGTCTGTTACCGCGGCAAACGTTTCAGCCGATATTTTTTTGGAAATCTTTATGTATTGATCAAAGTGGTCGAGCAGGGTGCGCATTAGTGCTTCATCTTCAACATCTTTTTCAGTATCCTCTTCGATTCGCTCGATCGTAACCGATGTATAATCATCCAAATCATGGTATTCAACGATTCGGGCGCGCTGAATGCCTTCCACTAAAACGCGGATCGTTCCGTTCGGAAGCTTCAGCATCTGCTTGATTTTCGTGTAGGTCCCGAATGGGAAGATTTCTTCTTCATCCGGTTCGTCTATCGATATGTCCTTTTGTGTTGCAAGAAAAATCATATGGTCATTCATCATAGACTGTTCAAGCGCCTGCACCGACTTTTCGCGTCCTACATCAAGGTGCAACACCATGGTCGGATAGACGAGTAAACCTCTTAAAGGGAGGAGCGGGATGCTTCGTTTCGTTTCATCTGCCATTTTGACTGACACCTCCGTAACTTTAGTAAGAAACATTATAATACACTTTTTTTATCGATGTACAATGGTAAGTCCCGCGAATTAAAAGGGTCTCCTGTAGTATACCCTTTCTTTCACTTCTGAAAAAGGAAAAGATGTCCTCCGCAAAGAAAACTTGCCCGGATACGGCCCCGTTAAAAAATCCTCACCGAAAAGTGATGAGGATTATACGGATTCTTTTTTGATCTTTACGCCGTCCGGCATTTCTGAAGGCGGATTGACCAATGAAAGGTCAAGCACTTCCTGAAGCGTTTTGACGGGAACGATGCGAATGCCTTCGATCTGCTTTAAGATGGACTGGACATTTTCATGCGGGATAATGACCGTCTTCGCGCCCGCATGCTTGGCAGCTTTAATTTTCGGAATCACGCCGCCGATCGGTTTAACCCGGCCGTGCAGGCTGATTTCACCAGTCATCGCGATCGTATGGTCGATCGGGATTTTGTGGATTGCCGAAAAAATGCCCGCGGCCATCGCAATTCCAGCCGACGGCCCGTCAACCGGGATTCCGCCCGGGAAATTAATGTGGATGTCATAATCTGAAGCTTTTACCCCCATTGTCCTGAGGACGGTCATGACGTTTTCAACAGACCCTTTCGCCATGCTTTTCCGGCGGATCGATTTTGACTGATTGCCGATATTTTCTTCTTCGGCAATGCCGGTAATATTGATCGATCCTTTATCAGCGGCTTGATTGACAGTAACTTCGATCTCTAGCAAAGAGCCGCTGTTCGGACCGTGTACCGCAAGACCGTTGACGATGCCGATCTGCGGCTTACCTCCGATTTTTTGCTCATATTTCGGCGTCAGCTGGCTGGAATGGATCACCCATTCGATATCCTCGAGAGTGACGTGGTCGCGGTCTTCAGTAAGCGCCATCCCGGCGGCGATCTGCATCATATTGACGACTTCGCGCCCGTTCCTCGCATAGCATGTCAAAAGGTCGAGCCCTTCGTCTGTTACGTGTTTTTTAATTTTTTCAGCCGCTTTTTTCGCGACGGTTTTCAATTCGTGCCTTTCAAGGTCGCGGAAAAACACTTCAAGGCAGCGCGAGCGGATGGCGGGAGGAATTTCCTCGGGCATTCTCGTCGTCGCGCCGATCAGTCTGAAGTCCGCCGGCAGCCCGTTTTGAAAAATATCGTGAATATGCTTCGGGATTTGCGTGTTTTCTTCGCTGTAATAGGCGCTTTCCAGAAAGACTTTCCGATCTTCCAGCACTTTCAGCATTTTATTCATTTGAATCGGATGAAGCTCTCCGATTTCATCGATAAATAAAACGCCTCCATGGGCATGTGTGACGGCCCCTTGTTTCGGCTGCGGAATTCCCGCCTGTCCCATCGCGCCGGCTCCCTGGTAAATCGGGTCATGAACCGAACCGATTAAAGGGTCGGCAATTCCCCGCTCATCAAATCGGGCCGTCGTTGCGTCAAGCTCCACAAAAACGGAAGAATCCCGAAAAGGAGAACGTTTATTTTTTTTTGCTTCTTCCAGGACGAGCCGGGCGGCTGCCGTTTTTCCGACCCCCGGAGGGCCGTAGATGATCACGTGCTGAGGATTCGGTCCGCAAAGAGCGGCTTTCAGCGCTTTGATTCCGTCTTCCTGGCCGACAATGTCATGAAAGCTTGTCGGCCGGACTTTTTCTGATAAAGGTTCTGATAAATGGATTGATCTCATTTTCCGGAGCTGTTCCATCTCTTTTTTGGATTCTCTGTCTATCGTAACCTTTTGCGTTCTTTGGTTTTTAAGCAGATTCCAAAAATATAATCCGATGATAATCCCGAAAAATAATTGTACAAAAAGTGCAATGCTCGTCCAGCTCAACTGATGGTCCCTCCCGTATCTGATCTATGTCTGTTAGTATTTCCTGTTGGGAGAGGGAATAAACGTTTCGGAAGGGATAATTTTGGCCAAACAAAAACCCCCTGAAGCTTCAGGGGGATGTAAGCATTATGCCGACGTTTTTTTGTCTTCGGTGGCGACGGTGCCGTCTTTCATAATCAGACGCGGCGGCTCGCCGTCAGTGACGGTTTCTGCCGTAATCACGCATTTTTCGATATCGTCGCGTGACGGCAGGTCAAACATCACGTCAAGCATGATTCCTTCGATAATGGAACGAAGTCCGCGCGCACCTGTTTTGCGTTCGATCGCTTTTTTGGCGATTGCTTTGAGAGCTTCTTCTTCGAAGACAAGCTCCACATTATCCAGTTCAAGCATTTTCGCGTATTGTTTTACAAGTGCATTTTTCGGTTTTGTCAAAATTTCAACCAGCGCTTTTTCATCAAGCGGTTCAAGGCTGGCGATAATCGGAAGCCGGCCGATGAATTCCGGAATTAAGCCGAAGCGAAGCAAATCTTCAGGAAGCACTTTGGACAACAGCGCTTCTTTCTCAAGGTCTTCGTGCTTGTTGTCGGCGCCGAAACCGATGACTTTCTGACCGAGACGGCGTTTGATAATCTGCTCGATTCCGTCAAAAGCCCCGCCGCAGATGAACAGGATATTGGTCGTGTCAATTTGGATGAATTCTTGATGCGGGTGCTTTCTTCCGCCTTGAGGCGGAACGCTGGCAACCGTGCCTTCAAGAATTTTCAGAAGCGCCTGCTGGACGCCTTCACCTGAAACATCGCGCGTAATCGAAGGGTTCTCCGACTTTCTCGCGACTTTGTCAATTTCATCGATGTAGATAATGCCTTTTTCGGCTTTTTCCACGTCATAGTCAGCCGCCTGGATCAGCTTCAGCAAAATGTTTTCCACGTCTTCACCGACATAGCCCGCCTCCGTCAGGGAGGTAGCGTCAGCGATCGCAAACGGCACATTTAAGATGCGTGCAAGCGTTTGGGCAAGAAGCGTTTTTCCGCTTCCTGTCGGTCCGATCATGGAAATGTTGCTCTTCGACAGCTCGACATCGTCGACTTTGCTGTTGGAGTTAATCCGTTTATAGTGATTGTAAACGGCTACGGCAAGGGATTTTTTCGCCTGGTCCTGGCCGATTACGTATTCATCAAGAATTTCACGGATTTCCTGCGGCTTCGGAACATCTTTAAACTCCACTTCTTCTTCATTGCCGAGCTCCTCTTCGACGATCTCAGTGCAAAGTTCGATGCACTCATCACATATATATACGCCTGGTCCGGCGACAAGCTTGCGTACCTGATCTTGGGTTTTTCCGCAAAACGAGCATTTCAATTGTCCTTTTTCCTCGTTGAATTTAAACATTCTTTCACCCCTTATATCCTTGTCATATCCGTTTCTTCGTTAAAAGAAACATACGCTGTAAAACATTCGTTCCATTATGTATTGCATTTTACCACACTTTCCAAAAAGGCGATAACATTGTGTTTGCCTTTCCGGCATATTCAATATGTATGTTGATCCGCTTGACATTATCTATCCTTTCCAAAAGAAGGGCCGATAAGTCAAAATTGTATAAAACAAGGCACGAAACACTCGCGCCCTGTTTTATATAAACTATGATTATGAAACATATTAACGGTTTTCTACAAGAAAATCAATTGCTTTGCGAATTTTTAAATCCTCTTTCATGCCGTCTGTAGAACCGATCGCTTGTTTGATGTTTTCAACAGGCATGTTATACGCTTCAGCCATTTTAGAAAGCTCTTCTTCGACTTCCTCGTCAGAAACTTGAAGGTCTTCGGCTTTTGCGATGGCTTCAAGCGTCAAGTTTGATTTTACGCGTTTTTCGGCATCTTCTTTCATTTGCTCTTTCAGCGCGTTTTCATCCTGGCCTGAGAATTGGAAGTAAAGATCAAGGTTCATGCCTTGCATTTGCAGACGCTGTTCGAATTCTTTCATCATGCGGTCAAGCTCTGTATCGATCATCGCTTGAGGAATGTCGATCTCAGCATTTTCAGAAGCCTTCAAAACAAGCTCCTCGCGCAATTTTGCATCCGCTTCGTTTTCTTTCGCTTCTTCAAGGCGTTTTTTCGTTTTCTCAGTCAGTTCGGCAAGCGTTTCGACTTCTTCATCGACGTCTTTCGCGAACTCGTCATCAAGCTCAGGAAGCTCTTTCGCCTTGATTTCATGAATTTTCACTTTGAAGACGGCTGGTTTGCCGGCCAATTCTTCAGCATGATATTCTTCAGGGAATGTGACTTCAACGTCTTTTTCAGCGCCGGCTTCCAGTCCGACAAGCTGGTCTTCAAAGCCCGGAATGAAAGAGCCTGAACCGACTTCCAGAGAATAGTTCTCCGCTTTTCCGCCTTCGAAAGCTTCGCCGTCAACGAATCCTTCGAAATCAAGAACAACGGTGTCTCCTTCTTCCACTTTTCCGTCTTCTTTGACGACAAGCTCTGCCTGGCGCTCTTGAAGAGACTTCAGTTCGTTTTGTACGTCTTCATCCGTTACGGCAGTATCGTCTTTTTCAACGCCGAGCCCTTTGTATTCGCCAAGCTTCACTTCAGGTTTAACCGTTACTTTCGCAGTGAAGATCAGGTTCTCGCCTTTTTCGATTTTTTCAACATCGATTTCCGGACGGTCAACAGGCTCAATACCCGCTTCTTCAACCGCTTTCGGATATTCGACAGGAAGCAGGATGTCCAGTGCGTCCTGATAAAGCGCTTCAACACCGAAACGCTGCTCAAACAAGCCGCGCGGCACTTTTCCTTTACGGAATCCAGGAATGGATACTTGCTTCACTACTTTTTTGAATGCATCATCAAGGGCTTTATTAAAGGTATCAGCATCAACCTCAACCGTTAAAACGCCTTCGTTTCCTTCTTGCTTTTCCCATTTTACTGACATGTGTTTCCCTCCAAAATCTATTCAGGTTGTGTCGGTTTTCCATTTTAAAACAAGCACGCGGCTTCGTCCATCAAAACATTGATCCTGCCGTCAGCTTAGTTCTTCCTCATGAGCCATCATTATGTATGCAAAGATAAATAATGAATCTTTAGCGGCAAACGGAACAATCGCCTTCCGTTTCATAAATGCAACCACTTTATTATAACACAATGCCTGCTGCTTTCAACATTTACAAGTAAGAAATTTCTTCTATGTCTTTGATCATCGCGCACGCTTCTTCAAGCTGTCCGTCATTGAAATCATAGAGAATGTGAAGCTCGCTTTTGTCAATGTCGATGCCGTGCATTTCATATCCGACCTTATGAAGCGCGGCGGCCCAAAGCTCGCGGTTCGAGTATTTCGGCTGAAACGGATACAGCACATAGAGATGCCTGCGCCACAATTCTTCAACCGCCTGATACAGCGAGGGATTCTCATTTCCGAGCGTATCGTCAAGGACGTTCAGGACGTGTTTTAAAATCGGCATGTCATCAGGCTTGACCGTTTCTTTCGGATTGATTGTCATCGATTCGCCAAATTTTGTGACGAGCGTCGGTTTTTCATAGTCCGACTCGGCCAGGAGCTGAAGGATCATCGTCTTTACGACCGGATGCCCGTTCGGATGCTGCAGAATCGTTTTCAATAAACCGGCGTATTTCGAGAGATTCCGGTCTTTCAGCGCATGGATCAGCTTCACCTGCTCGCCGGTGTCGTTTAAAACTTTCTCACGGTCGTAGCCCTCGGCGTCTGACGGATCCTCTATGATGTCCTCCGCCTCCGGCTCTTCGGTCATCTTGCGGCTGAATTCGAGCAGTTTATAAAACTGTTCAGCGCTTTCGGGGGGCAGCTTGTTTTCCTCAAGAACGGCTTCGATCGTTTCCTTTACTTTATCATACTGTCTAAGCTGAATTAAAATCGTCATATAGACCTGTAAAACCGTAAAATAGTGACCCTGGCCCTCCTTGAGCATTTTTTCACAGATGCCCCTCGCTTCTTCAAGCTCGCCGATTTCCAGAAAGCATATTGCCATTCCGAGATAAATGTCAGATTCCTCTTCATCGTAATTCCTCGCCTCTGAAAACAGCCGCAGTGCTTCATGGTAATTTTTTTCTTTTAGGGCGGACATCCCTTTATGCACTAACCGCTCTTTCACGTTAGGGAACGGGATGATCTTTGAATTTTTCTTGTCACGCTTCATGCTTAAGTTCCTTTCAGGCACTTATTTTTATCAAGTGTACCAACCCGGCCCGCTAAACACAAGAAAGAACCGTTTCTGCCCCTTTCAGCAAAAAAAGCTTCCGAAAAAATCGGACAGCTTTTTTAAACTTGCAGCCAGGGGCTTCTCTGTTTTTCAAATTGTTCAATCTCATCTTCCAATAGCAGCGTTAATGAGATTTCGTCATAGCCGTTCAAAAGCATTTCCTTCCAGTGCGGATCAACGTCGAATGCAATCTGCTTCCCGCCGTGATCCGTAATCGTCTGCTTTTCGAGGTCGACTGTCAAAGGCAGCGACTGATGTTCATAATGTGCAGCAAGCTCCTTCCACGTGTCATAAGGAAGGCGGATCGGCAGCATCCCGTTTTTAAAGCAGTTTTGATGAAAAATGTCGGCAAACGACGGCGCGATGATGATTTTAAAGCCGTAATCGTTCAAAGCCCACGGCGCATGCTCCCTCGAGGAGCCGCAGCCGAAGTTTTCACCAGCGATTAAAATCGATGCCCCTTCATATTCGGGCCGGTTGAGCTCGAATTCCGGATTCGGCGCACCGTCCTCCAAATACCGCCAGTCAAAGAATGCGAAGCGGCCGTAGCCCGTTCTTTCGATCCGTTTCAGGAATTGTTTCGGTATGATTTGATCCGTGTCTACATTAATTCTGTTTAATACCGCCGCTTTTCCGGTATGCGTTTTTAAAGGCTCCATCTTTTCACTCCTTTACACGACTGTTTTTTCTTTAAAGTGCTTTCTGACATCGACAAAACGGCCGAAAATCGCAGCCATCGCCGCCATTGCAGGACTGACGAGGTGCGTTCTTGCTCCCTTGCCCTGCCTTCCTTCAAAATTCCGGTTTGACGTGGAGGCGCAGCGCTCTCCTTCCGGAACGACGTCGTTATTCATGCTCAGGCACATGCTGCATCCCGATTCTCTCCATTCGAAGCCGGCCTCGGTAAAGATCTCATGAAGGCCTTCTTTTTCCGCCTGGATTTTGACGCTTTGCGAACCGGGAACAACGATCGCCCTGACGCCGTCGGCGACCTTTTGCCCTTTGATTATCTCGGCCGCCTGGCGGAGATCCGTCAGCCGCGAGTTCGTGCATGAGCCGATAAACACGTGCTCAATCGTAATATCTTCGATTTTTTTATATGGTTCAAGTCCCATATATTCATAGGCGCGCAGCGCTTCTTTTTTATCGTCTTCCTGGTCGAACGCCTCAGGGCCCGGAATGGCTTCATCAACCGGCAGAACCATTCCCGGATTGATGCCCCATGTCACCATCGGGGAAATCTCATTGCCGTCCAGAACAATCGTCCGGTCGTATACAGCTCCCGGATCGGTCCTCAGACTCTCCCATTCCTCGACGGCCTTTTCAAACGCTTCGCCTTTTGGCGCATATTTTTTCGTTTTAATATATTCAAACGTCGTTTCATCAGGTGCGATAAGCCCAGCCCTTGCCCCGGCTTCGATCGACATGTTGCAGACGGTCATCCGTTCATCCATCGACATGTTTCGGAACACTTCGCCCGTATATTCAATGACATAGCCGGCGCCGAATTTAACACCGTACTTTCCGATGATGGCAAGGATCACGTCTTTTGCTGTGACGCCTTTTTGCAGTGTGCCGTCAACGCGGATTTCAAGCGTTTTCGGTTTTTGCTGCCAAAGCGTCTGCGTTGAAAGCACATGCTCGACTTCGCTCGTTCCGATTCCGAATGCGAGCGCGCCGAACGCGCCGTGCGTTGACGTATGGCTGTCGCCGCAGACAATCGTTTTTCCCGGCAACGTTAAACCGAGCTCAGGTCCGATGACATGGACGATTCCCTGATCAGGGCTCGACAGGTCGGCAAGGCGGATGCCGAATTCTGCGCAATTTCGTTCAAGCGCGCTGACCTGCCGTTTTGCGACTTCATCATGAATCTCAAACCGGTTCACGGTCGGGATGTTATGATCCATCGTGGCAAACGTATTCTCAGGCCTTCTCACCTTTCTTTTCTTTTGTCTCAGACCTTCAAAGGCCTGGGGTGAAGTGACCTCATGGATTAAATGCAGATCGATGTATAAAAGGTCGGGCTTTCCCTCTCCTTTTTTAACGACATGCTGATCCCAAATTTTTTCGATGATCGTTCGAGGCGTCATCTTGTTTCCTCCCTCTACCAATATCCGTTTTCCTTAAACGTAAGCGGTCATGATGTTCGAAATGGCGTTGTCATCTGCCAGTGCTGCTTTAACCTCTCCCGTGATCGCCTTTGTCGTACAATGCTCTCCGCCTTTTGCAAGATCCTTTGTTCTTTTTCCGGACTGAAGCACTTGATCAACGGCGATTTCAACGGCTTTCGCTTCCGTTTCAAGGCCGAATGACGTGCGGAGCATCATCGCCGCCGACAAAATGGCTGCAAGCGGATTGGCGACGTTTTGTCCCGCGATGTCAGGAGCTGACCCGTGAACAGGCTCATACAGATGGAGGCCTGAGCTTGATAAGCTGGCCGACGGCAGCATGCCGAGCGATCCCGTCAGCATCGAAGCTTCATCGCTTAAAATATCGCCGAACATGTTTTCAGTGACGACGATGTCAAATTGACCCGGATGATAGATGAGCTGCATTGCGGCATTGTCGACGAGCATATGCTCAAGCTTCACGTCAGGAAATTCTTGAGCGACTTCTTCGGCCGTCTTTCTCCACAGCTTGCTTGATTCAAGAACGTTCGCTTTATCGACGGATGTGACTTTTCCTTTGCGTCCCTTTGCCATTCGGAAAGCTTCCCTGATGACCCGTTCCATTTCGGATTTTTTATAGAACAGCGTGTCAACGGCTTCTTCCTCGCCGTTTTCATTGACGTACTGCCTGCTCGGCTTTCCGAAATATAGACCGCCCGTCAGCTCGCGGACGATGACAAAGTCAACGCCTTTAATATATTCCTTTTTTAAAGGAGAGGCTTCGGCAAGGCTTTCAAACACTTTGACAGGTCTCAAGTTAGCGAAAAGATCGAGCTGTTTGCGAATGGCGAGGAGCCCTTTTTCCGGTCTCAGGTCAGAAGGATTTTGATCCCATTTCGGTCCTCCTACGGCTCCGAGCAAAATGGCGTCAGCTCCTTGGCAGACGGCGACCGTTTCCTTCGGCAGCGGCACACCCGCCTCATCGATGGCAGCTCCGCCGATCAGACCGTATTCAAATTCGAAATCATGCTGATAATGCTCGGCAACGCTTTTCAGAACGTCTACCGCCGCTTCCAGCACCTCGGGGCCGATTCCGTCACCTGGCAAAAGTGCGATTCGTTTTTTCACGTTAAACCAACTCCTTCCTTTTCACTGTCATGATCCTACAGCCGCTTCCTTTAGCAAGCCTTCCGCATTCGTTTGGTAAACGAGAAGGCGGTTCACCGCATTTACATACGCTTTTGCCGAAGCTTCAAGCACATCCTGCGCGACTCCGCGGCCGCCTGATTCTTTTCCGTCGATCAACACCCTGACATACACCTGGGCAAATGCGTCCTGCCCTTTGCGGTTGGATTGAATCCGGTAGTCTAAGAGCTGGATTTCTTTATCCATACAGCGCTTCAGCGTATTATAGACCGCTTCAACGCTGCCCGCTCCCGTCGCCGCTTCCTGAATGACCTGATCCGTCTTTTGGTCCTTCAACGAAACCGTCGCCGTCGGAACTTGCGATGTGCCGTAATGGACTTGAAGCGACACCAAATCGTAGCCGATTTTGCGGTCTGTCGCTTTTTCTTCAAGGATAAGAGAAATCAGGTCTTCATCTGTAAATTCTTTTTTCTTTCCTGTCAGCTCTTTAAATATGTTGAAAAACTTATTGATCTCCTCTTCCGCAAACTGGAATCCGAGCTTTTGCAGCTTATCTTTAAACGCATGGCGCCCTGAATGCTTTCCGAGCACAAGCGCGTCTGTCTTGACGCCGACAAGCTCCGGCGAAATGATTTCGTACGTTGTTTTTTCTTTTAGGAAACCGTCCTGATGGATGCCTGATTCGTGTGCGAAAGCGTTGTCGCCGACGACCGCTTTATTGCGCGGAACGGCCATTCCCGTCAGCTTGCTCACCAAATCACTTGTCCGTTTAATTTCATTCAATTGAATCGTAGACTCCGCCTGGTAAAAATCCTTCCGAATATGGAGAGCAACGGCAATTTCTTCAAGAGACGCATTCCCCGCTCTTTCGCCAATGCCGTTGATTACCGATTCCACTTGGTCAGCGCCGTTTTCAATGGCGGCCAGAGAGTTGGCGACGGCCATTCCCAAATCATCGTGGCAATGGGCTGAAAGCTTGACCCTGTCTGCATTGCGGACATTTTCCTTGATGTAGCGGAAAATGTTTCCGTACTCGGCCGGCGCCAAATACCCCACCGTGTCCGGAAGATTGATGACATCCGCACCGGCTTCGATTACCCGGCTCACGATTTCGGCTAAAAACGCCAGATCCGTACGGCACGCATCTTCTGCCGACCATTGCACGACCGGAAATTTCCGCTTCGCGTATTTAACCATTGCCACCGCCTGTTCCAGCACTTGCTCCCGCGTTTTTTTCAGCTTATATTTCAAATGGATGTCAGAGGTCGCAATAAATACGTGCAGCCGCGGTTCAGCCCCGTTTTTCAGCGCCTCCCAGGCCGAATCGATATCCCCTTTGACAGAACGGGCAAGCCCTGTTACCGAACAGTTTTTAATCGTTTGCGCGATTTCCTTTACAGCGTAGAAATCCCCGGGGGATGAAGCGGGAAAACCCGCTTCCATAATATTGATCCCGAGTTTTTCCAGCTGCCGGGCGATCGCCAGCTTCTCCTGCGTGTTTAAATTGACGCCTGGTGACTGCTCGCCATCGCGGAGTGTCGTATCAAAAAAGTTAATTTTTCGCACCGGCTACCACCGCTTCCTTCTTTTTGCCCTGTTTGACAAACGGCATCATTTCGCGAAGCTTTCTGCCGACCACTTCGATTTCATGCTCATTTTCTCTTGCATTGATGGCGTTAAAGCGCGGGCGGTTTACTTGGTTTTCAACGATCCATTCTTTCGCGAACGTTCCGTTTTGGATGTCTTTCAATACTTCTTTCATAGAAGCTTTGACATTTTCATCGACAACGCGCGGACCTGATACGAAATCTCCCCATTGCGCCGTGTCGGAAATGGAGTATCTCATGCCTGCCAAGCCTTCTTCATACATCAGGTCTACGATCAGCTTCAGCTCGTGCAGACACTCAAAGTATGCGAGTTCCGGCTGGTATCCTGCTTCTGTCAGCGTTTCAAAGCCGGCTTTGACTAGGGATGTCAGTCCTCCGCACAGAACCGCCTGTTCCCCGAATAAGTCTGTTTCAGTTTCTTCTTTAAATGTTGTTTCAAGCACTCCTGCTCTCGCACCGCCGATCGCTTTCGCATATGCAAGCGCCTTGTCTTTCGCTTCACCTGATACATCCTGATAAATCGCGAACAGCGCCGGCACTCCTGCGCCCTGCTCGAACGTTCTTCTGACGAGATGTCCCGGTCCTTTAGGAGCGACGAGGAATACGTCAACGTCTGCCGGAGGAACGATTTGATGGAAATGAACGTTGAAACCGTGTGCGAAAACGAGCGAATTGCCGGCTTGAAGCTCATCTTTAATCTCGGCTTCATACACTTTTTGCTGCTGTTCATCAGGAAGCAGAACCATGACGATATCAGCCTGTGCCGCTGCTTCTTTTACAGTAAATACTTGATGGCCGTCTTCTTCCGCTTTCGTGAACGATTTTCCTTTTCTGACGCCGACAATGACGTCGACTCCGCTTTCTTTCAGGTTCAGCGCATGCGCATGGCCTTGTGAACCGTATCCGATAACCGCCACTTTTTTTCCTGCCAATACGTTTTCTTTAATATCCTCGTTGTAATATACTTTTACCATTTCAATCTCTCCCTTTTTTTGTTTTTAAGATTTATACAATAGATATTGTTTTAATAGAGGCCGGCTTTTGCTGAGTACCTCTTGCAAAAGCCGTTGTGCCTGTTCTGGCAACCTCTTTAACCCCGTATGGCTTCAGCAGTTCAATAAGCGCTTCGATTTTGCTTGATTCGCCTGTGACCTGAATGACGACGCTGTCCTTGGCGACGTCGACCACTGTGGCACGGAACGGCTCGATCACGCCGTTGATTTCCGCTCTGCTCGAAGGAGGGGAGACGACCCTGATTAAAGCCAGCTCCCTTTGGACGATGGATTGATTCGTAATGTCCGTGACTTTTAATACATCAATCTGCTTATTTAGCTGTTTTGTCAGCTGTTCGGTTTCTTTTTCATCTTCCACATGAACGACGAACGTAATTCTGGAGATGCCCTCTGTTTCGGTGTGTCCCACCGTAATGCTTTCAATGTTATAGTGCCGTTTTGTAAACAGCCCCGTGATCCTGTTTAAGACGCCGGATTGATTCAGTACCGTGAGCGTAATGATTCTTTTCAAGGTTTCACCCCCACCATTTCATGAAGCCCTTTTCCAGGTGCAACCATCGGAAATACCTTTTCATCTCTTGCGACCTGAACGTCGATGACCATCGGTTCATTCGATGTCAAAGCAGCTTCGAGCTTTTCTTTCGCTTCCTCTTCAGATGTAATTCGGACGCCTTTGATGCCGTAAGCTTCAGAAAGCTTGATAAAATCGGGCTGCGACGAAAATTTCGAATGGGAATAGCGTTCATCATAAAAGATTTCCTGCCATTGCCGAACCATGCCGAGACAGTGGTTGTTTAACACGACGACTTTGATCGGAAGGTTGAGGTCGTGGATGACCGCCAGCTCCTGAAGGGTCATTTGAAATCCTCCGTCTCCGAGGAGGGCGACAACCGTTGCATCTTTCTCCGCAAGCTGCGCCCCGATTGCTGCCGGGAGCCCGAATCCCATCGTGCCGAGACCGCCTGAGGTCACCCATCTGTCGGCTTTTTTGAACGGATAGAACTGTGCGGCCCACATTTGATGCTGACCGACGTCTGTTGTCACAATGGCTTCGCCCCTCGTATATTTATGAATGTACTCGATCAGCTTCTGCGGCTTAAAGCCTTCGGCTGCATTCTCTTCATACCAGAGAGGATATTCGCTTTTCCAGCCGGCAAGCTGTTGTTTCCATTCATCAGAAGCGCTCGGTTTGCCGTTTTGCTTGATCAGTTCCGTTAAGACGAGTTTGCTGTCTCCGACGACAGGAATGTGCGTGTGGACGTTTTTGCCGATTTCGGCCGGATCAATGTCAATATGGGCGACTTTCGCGTATTTGGCGAAATGTTTCAAATTCCCTGTAACCCTGTCATCGAACCTCGCCCCGATGCTGATTAATAAATCACATTCATACAGCGCCATGTTCGCGGCATATGTCCCGTGCATTCCTGCCATTCCAAGGAAAAGCGGATGGTCGGCCGGAAAACCTCCGAGCCCGAGCAGCGTGTGNNATCTGCTGCTGTTCGACATAATTTTTTAATTCTTCCGACGCTTTCCCGTGCAAAACGCCGGCTCCGGCTAAAATAACCGGCTTTTTCGCTCCGCTGACCGCTTCCACAAGCTTTCTGACCTGCAGATAATTCGGCTCTTTTGTCGGCTGATAGCCCGGCAGGCGAATGTCATGGTCGTAGCTGAATTCCCCTTCGATTCCGGCGATATCTTTCGGGATGTCGATTAAAACGGGGCCAGGTCTGCCGGTTGTCGCGATGTGGAACGCTTCTTTAATGATTCTCGGCAGGTCTTCAGCCTCCCGGACCTGGTAGCTGTGCTTTGTGATCGGCATCGTAATCCCGATCACATCCGCTTCCTGAAAAGCGTCAGATCCGATGACCGATGTCGCTACCTGACCCGTAAACACGACCAGCGGCAATGAATCGATCATTGCATCGGCAAGGCCGGTCACGAGATTGGTCGCCCCCGGCCCCGAGGTGGCGATCACGACGCCCGGCTTCCCGGAAATTCTCGCATACCCTTCCGCCGCATGAATCGCCCCTTGCTCATGGCGCGTCAACACATGAAACATTCCCGATCCGTAAAGTTTGTCATAAATCGGCAGGACAGCCCCGCCAGGATATCCGTAAATCACTTCAACATTTTCCCGCTTTAAAGCTTCAATCAGCATCGACGCCCCAGCCATCGTTTGTGTACATTGGGCATGATCTGCATCCAACTGTACATTCGTCCTCATTTTTCTTCCTCCTTATTTGTTCATCACTCACAACTTCAAGTTTGATTTTGATTTGATCTATATGTGCCGCAAAGCATGCATCCATTATGCCTTTACAGCTAAAAAAGCCTTCCCGCCCACAATGGCGCTGCTTACCTCGCAGGCCAAAGGGGCGAAAAGGCTTTTCTTTCCGCGGTACCACCCTTGTTCACGGCCGTTACGGCCGCCTTATGGATAACTATATCCGCTTTAATAACGAGTGATCGTTTCGGTTCACCCGGCCGGCCCTACTAAATTCTAACGAATCGTTCAAACCGGCACTCAGAGGGGAGTTCGCAAGCGGAGGCCGCCACCGGTTTCCAGCAATCCCGGCTCTCTGTAGACGGCGTTTCCGCTGTTACTTATCCTCTTCTACGTTTATCTTTATTCAGCTGACATTCAAGCTTTGATCGTTAAAGTTTACCTTTTCTCCTTCACGCACAACGCGTTCGCGGAATTTTTCCAGCATCCGGTTTGTATGGACTCCCGGCTTTCCGCTTCCGATCTGCCGGCCGTCCACTTTGACAACAGCGATGACCTCGGCAGCGGTTCCCGTCAAAAACACTTCCTCCGCCGTATATACATCATGGCGGGTAAACGGCTCTTCCTTCACTTCATAGCCGAGCTCTTCGGCGATTTCAATGATCGCATTGCGCGTGATTCCTTCTAGCGCGCCAAGGTATCCCGGCGGCGTCAAAAGCTTTCCGTTTTTATAAATAAAAACATTATCCGCAGAACCTTCGGCAACATAGCCTTGATCATTGAGCATAAGCGCTTCGCTGACCCCGGCCATCCGCGCCTCGATCCGGACAAGAATATTATTTAAATAATTCAGGGATTTTACTTTCGGGCTTAATACATCCGGCCGGTTTCGTCTTGTCGGCACAGTAACGATATCAATTCCCGTTTCATATAAATGCTTTGGGAATATTGCCAATGGTTCGACAATTATGATGACACTAGGGGCTGAACAATTGTTTGGATCGAGTCCGAGATCTCCCGGCCCCCTTGAAACAACCAAGCGGATATAAGCATCTTTGAGCCCGTTTTTCTCTACCGTTTTCAGAACGTGATCCGTCAGTTCTTCCTGCTGATAAGGGATCTCGAGCAGGATGGATCTTGCTGAATCATACAGGCGGTCCATGTGCTCCTTCATTCTGAAGATGTTTCCGTCATACACCCTGATGCCTTCGAACACCCCGTCGCCGTATAAAAAACCGTGATCATAGACTGATATTTTAGCGTCTTCTTTTTTAACGAGTTTGTCGTTTAGGAAGATCCACTGGTCTTTCTGGTCCCCCATCCTTTTCGCACACCTTTCTGTTGTAAATGAACGCGTTACCTGATTAAAAAATCATGATGCGGGAACCCGTTTTCCCGCCGTTATTCTCCGGGAAAATTGAAAAGCTCTAAAGCGATTTGATCTTTTGTTTGAACTCATATTACGCTCCTTTACAAACAGTGTCAACCGTATTTTTTAAAATTATTAGACAATTTAGATTTATCAATCTACTTGTATACGCTTACATGATTGATATAAAAGGAAATTCAAAATTAAAAAATAATTAAAAATTTTTTCTGTAATCTATAAAGATTACACAATGAAAACGAAGTTTTATACTGTTTTGTCATATTTCATGACAGAAAAAATGGAGCCTCCCTGGTTGCCGGATTAGGCTTTTAACCGGCAAACGTGTACAGACTCCTTTTACATACATTTACATAAAGTATTATAAATAAGAAAAGATAGGTGGATGTTATGTACAGCACATTTTCAGCTTTCCCGTATTCTGATCCTGCTTACGAAGGCGGATACCGTCAATATCCAGGGTTTTTCGGATATCCGGGATTCCCGGGATATCCCGGATACTTCTCTGTACCTCAGATGACCTACGTATATACGCCCGGCACTCCAACGACATACTACCCGTATGGTTCTGTTTTAACCGGTCCAACCCCCGCAGGCGCCATCAGCCACCCGGGAGTCATCAGCAGTCCCTCTGTCGGTGCGCATGGATTTAGAGGGGTTGGCGGCGGGTTCAGATAAAGAAGGAACACCCGTTGAATTAAACAACCCCCTGAGCAATCATCGCATCGGCGACCTTGATGAATCCCGCAATGTTGGCTCCTGCCAATAAATCACCAGGGCGTCCGTACTCCCCGGCCGCCTTCATGCTGTTTTGGTAAATGCTTGTCATGATATCGCGCAGCCTGTGATCCGTCTCCTCTGCCGTCCATCGCAGACGGGCGCTGTTTTGCGCCATTTCCAACGCAGAAACGGCGACACCGCCGGCGTTGGCGGCCTTTGCGGGACCGAACAGAATGCCAGAATTCAAAAAGCGCTCGATGGCTTCCTGTTCAGACGGCATGTTCGCCCCTTCCCCGACGGCTTTTACGCCGTTTGCGATCAGCATGTCGGCCGCTTTTTCGTCAATTTCATTTTGGGTCGCGCACGGAAGCGCAATGTCGCAAGGCACGGACCAGATTCCTGAACAGCCTGTGTAATAATGCGCGTCAGGATGTTCATCTACATACTCAGCGATTCTTTTGTTCCCGACTTCTTTCAATCGTTTGACAGTATCAAGATCGATCCCGTTTTTATCGTATACGTATCCGTCAGAATCGCTGCAGGCGACCACTTTTGCACCAAACTGCATCGCTTTTTCCATGGCGTATATCGCTACATTTCCCGATCCCGATACGACGACGGTGCTTCCTTCAAAACTCAGCCCCTTATCCTTCAACATTTCTTCGACAAAGTAGACAAGCCCGTAGCCGGTGGCCTCTGTGCGCGTTAGACTGCCCCCGTATTCAAGGCCTTTCCCCGTCAAAACACCCGCTTCATAAGCGCCGCGTATTTTTTTATACTGCCCGAACATATACCCGACTTCTCTTGCGCCTACGCCAATATCGCCCGCCGGCACGTCTCTGTCTGGTCCGATATATTTATGCAGTTCATTCATGAAGCTCTGCGTAAAACGCATGATTTCCCTGTCTGATTTGCCCTTTGGATCAAAGTCGGATCCGCCCTTTCCGCCTCCGATCGGAAGGCCTGTCAGAGAGTTTTTAAAAATTTGTTCAAAGCCTAAAAATTTAATGATGCTTGCGTTAACGGAAGGGTGGAAACGGATGCCCCCTTTGTACGGGCCGATCGCGCTGTTGAACTGGACGCGGAATCCGCGGTTAACCCGAACCGTCCCCTGATCGTCAACCCACGGAACCCTGAACACAATCATTCGTTCCGGTTCCGCAATTCTCTCAAGTATATTGTGCTCAATATACTTCGGATATTTCGCAAAAACAGGGACAAGCGAATCAAAGATTTCTTTTACCGCTTGAAGAAATTCGCTCTCATGAATATTGCGCTGCCGTACGGTTTCAAACGCTTCTGTCACATAATCTCTCGCCGCTCGCATATTTGTTTCTTCAGCTTTTTCTAGTGTGTGCACCTTTCTTCAGCTCCCTTTTTAAGTTGGATGTCCGATTGAACGTTGGAAGATTTTCTATCATGGTAAATATTACATCTTGGAGGCGTTTCCATCAATCTGGATAACAGATCAAACCATTGCTTGTATGAGATATATGTCTAAAACTGTGAATTGGCGGGTATTTAGGCAGGGCGGTGACGAGCGAAAGGCAAGGCGAAACGGACTATCGCCGTTTCGAAAGTTACTTGATCAAAATAGACGTTTAGGCCAATAAAGCGAGGTTTTGGGTGGGATGCCGGGGGCTTTCAAGTATCAGCTCAAATCACATTTTTTGTTGATCCCGATTTAGAGTCATAAAAAAATGAATCGTTCAGCATAAAATTTTGTTAAAAGTGACAGAGGCTCATTGCGCCGCTTTCATGGGCTGTTTTTTCTTGTGGAACCATTTATGCCCATAGTATCTTTTAAAAGATATGCGATAGGAGGCTTAGATCATTTGAAAAACATTAGAAGGTATTTCAAGAGACACCCCGGAATAGGTTTTACTATAGATTTTGTCGCAACGGCTATTTGTTTAATGATCGCCTATCTGCTTTTACCCGGAATGTTAGGCACCCTCATTGCAGTGGCGGGATTGCTTTCGATCAGAAGCCTATTAGGTACATATTGGTCGGCTCAGGGGGAATAAGCCTCAATATTACAGTAATTTTGCCTATCAATTCCGCAATCTTTATGAAGATCTTCGAACAGTATCCTGATGCGCATCCGGTGCATGGTGAATCGGGTGTTTTGTTTATTAACCTTATAAAAAAACTTATCACAATTAACCAAAAGAACAGGAGACTATAAATGGATATCTTAATAAGACGAGAGCTCACTGAAGATTATAATACGACTGAAGAAATTGTTAAAAAAGCCTTTTTAAATGAGGAATACAGCGACAAGAAAGAACACTTGCTTGTAAATAGGATCAGAAAATCAGATGCATTTATTCCTGAACTTTCATTAGTCGCAGTAAATCAAGACAAAAATATCATCGGTCATGTACTTTTATCAAAAATAAAAATCGCAGATGGCGATAACACTGTTGATTCTCTGGCACTTGCTCCAGTTTCTGTTGCACCTGAGTATCAGAAAAAAGGAATTGGGAGCCGGTTAATTCGTGCTGCCTTAAAAAACGCAAAAGAACTTGGTTATCGTTCAGTCATTGTTTTGGGACATAAAGACTTTTATCCGAAGTTTGGTTTTAAACCGGCTAGCTTATGGAATATACAAGCCCCGTTTGAAGTGCCTGATGAAGTATTTATGGCTCTTGAGTTGACAGATCATTCTCTTGAGCATGTGCGAGGTGTCGTTCATTATTCGAAAGCTTTTTTGGAGTAACAGCGAGGTGAATGATTAAGATTGGAAAGAGGTTGTTTCCAACATCGGTTTATAACATTTTCTATGAACAGCTTCTTTTTTTATGAGGATATAATCAACTCCGAAGGATCCAATTTTTCTTAAATCCCAGCAACTGCAATTCCCACTATTTTTTGAAGAAACCGAAGGTGTGTTACTAAAGTTATTCAGGGAAGATTAGGCCATACACAAATTGATCCTACAAAGCTAATTTAAGCTCATGTAATTGAATAAACTGACCAAAAATCAGCCGACATTTTTTTGAACATAAATCAGCGGGCGGAAATTCAAAACTTAAATCTACTCTCAAAACGCAGTTTCAAACCAAAAACAGACCGAATTGTTCCAGGTAAAAAAACCACGAATCCCTGCATATCAGAAGGTTTGAAGCTTTTCTGCTGTGACGTCCCATGTAAGAGGTAAACTCCTGACCGACGGCTGAAAAGGCCGTTGACCCTAGAAACACTACAGGACATTACCTCCTCCGCTATATCATCACCCCACCCTTTTGCTTTCTATAGGAACTAAAAATACCTAATTGGGAGTGAATCTGCTCCCAATTTTCTATTGTATTCATTTCCTTGAAAATAGAACATTTGCTTCCTTCTAAGAAGACGATGATTACTTGCAAGATCGGGAACAATTAAATGAACAGCTATGATGTGCCGGAGCATGTCAGGTTGCTTCGAGAGTTAAAAACCAAACAAAAGAGTGAAAAGGCCCGTTCTTAATATGAACCAAATAGAAGAAGACATAGGAATAATATGTGAAGCGATGGAGTATAATTCAAAAGTTCAGTTCTCATTGTTTTTAAAGCCGCTGCTCATTTTAAATGAGGAAGATTCCGGAGAGATTATTCAGGTCGAGAGGCTTACCTATTTCATAAATTTGCAACGCAAGCTTTTCCGTGTCGTGTATTCAAAAGGAGTTTCAACTCTTATAAAATTTCAGGATGCTATGAGCTTAGAAAAGAAGTAAGCCCCTTCTCAAAATGAAAGGGCCGCTCTCCTCATATGGCCGATACTTTTTTCGGCCAGCTTCATTTCATGTTTTATTCAGCCTTTTTAGCTGAATACTCATTTACTTCAAACGTAAGAATATTGCTAAAGATTATATGATCTTTTCTGTTATCAAACGGTCCTTTGTTATTTTCGTGCTTATCGATTGCATACCTCTCAGGACCTGTACCAGCAGCTTTTTGATCATACCACGAAATAAATTTATTAATCTCTTCCATTGTAAGATCGAACTCTTTTTCAAGACCAGTTGTCATTGTTACCACTAGAATTGCTCGTTTACCTTGTGTGTCTTGTGTTGGTTCATCTGAAGTTTGTGGAACTTCTCCATTTCCTGTAGAATCATCAGACGGTGTATCAACAGAATAATTAGAGCGTTTCCTTCGGGAGAAACTTGGAGAAAAAGCCGTGAGTCACAGCATTCTGATTTCCCTTTGCTGCTGTGCCGCCTTTGTTCCCCAAAGCGTTTATATTGCTGGGTGGCGCGCCTACTTTTTTGTGTGCACACTTTTTTCAGGGACACTTTTTTCATTCCCAATCGTGCCGCCTTTTCCATGACTTGATGGTGTTCACTGACACCCCGTGCTTTTCGGCAAGTTCCTTGTATTTCATTCCTTTGACATAATCTTTTTGTGCTTGAATGTGCTTTTCGGCCATCTACATTCACCCGCCGCCCCCTTCTGATTTGTGTTTGTTTTGAAAATAAAAAAAGCACCCCGATGGATGCCTAAGATTCATTAAACTTACTGTCAATATCTTTTATAATAGTTCTAAGTTCCACAATGTCTTTCTCTTCGTTCGATTCAAGAAGAAAGCAGTCTGCCTTATCCGGAGAAATAAACATTATTTCAAGATTTTCTTTTGAGTCATTTAACGTACACATATTCCAGTTAAGAGCTAACTTCTTTTTAACCTCTCTTATATCACTAGTCAATTTTTCAACTTTTTTTAATTTTTCTTCATAAGCTTGTTGAGTGATTAGATGTAGTCTAGAAGTATTTCTTAAAGAAAGTCTCCTTAAGAATAAACTGACACCCACTACTAAAACTATAAAGGAAAATGCTTGAAAAAAGAATCCAACAGTATCATAATACACCATGTTAAATATTGGTCTTATATATCTTTCTAACTGATTATTATCTGGATTCGTAAGATCAAAGAAAGCAAAAAAAGACATAGTAGGATTAGACTCTGATGCTTTTATATATTCTTGTTGAATACCAAAAGCAGTTAAACTAAAGATAAATGTAAAGAGCGGAACTACAAAAGATACAACTCCAGTAAAGAAAGGCAAAAAAAACAAATTAACAAATGTGACACGTGATAAGAAATTCTCTTTCCTCTTAAATTCATCTTCTGTTGCAATTTTAATCATTTTTAAATCATCTATACTATGTTTATTTATTAACCAACTCTTTATGGTTTTCATTCTGCGTATGCTTAATACATCAATTATATGAAATTTCGAGAAAAACTTTAGCAAACCTTCCTGAGAGCTTTCCCTAGTATTTTTTAAAATATAATGTTTAATTATAAGTTCATTTTTTTCTATTACACTTTTCTTAAAAAGAATCCCCAAGAATATCAGTATAAAATACGGAAGTAAGAATGCGACTAAATTTTGCAGTAATAAATATCTCATTGAAAATTGACCGCCTGAAGCCTATATTACAACATAAAAAAAATAGAGAAAATAAGCAATTAGACTTCCCATCGAATATTTATGAGTTCTAAATAAAAAGATGTCCTTGCTAATTAATTGCAAGTTAAAAAACGACTCTGCATAATTACAGAGTCGCCTTTACTCATTATATTTTGCGTCGTGACCCGGGATTATCTGCCTCCCCGTCCTGCCTTCCATTTTACACGACCGATTTTTCCGGATTCACCAACTGCACAATGTGGCCACCTTGTCGTTTATATGTGTCTTTCCTGACACCCATGATCTCTTCCCAATCCCCGCCTCGTTAAAGGATCATCTTCCTTCGTTAAGGGGCTTAATGCTTTTTAAGTTGTTGCTTCGTGTCAGCTGATAAAACATCTCTTATCTTTCTTTTTCATTCTCCTAACCGAATAAACACCACCTTGCACTATTCGTTTTTTTATTTGAATTGGCTCCAGCAAATCTCCAAGAGGACGCAAAAGTTATAAGGAGCCATGTGAAAATGACTTCCTGTGCAAACGGGATCTCACCGCTTGCAATCCTCGCGACTATCGTTCGCAATCCTGCATAGAGTTCAACCGCTCCTGTGAAACTGACGACCTTCATCATCATTCGATACCTCCAGGTACACACTTGATAAGGGAAAGGTGCATCTCCCATTCTCCATTAAAAAACGGACATCAATCATCTGCATAACATCCTTGTGCAAAAGATCAACGTCCGCAGGCTCTCCGTCTTGGACTCAATATTCACGTTCGTTTTTTTGTATCTATCGTATGACAAAGTGGAATTAAAAAAGTCCCCTATTTTATCCCCCTTTTTGTCGGATTTTTCTCGATTTGAACATAAAAAACCTTGAAAGACAGTAGCCAATCAAGGTTCTAGAATTACATTTTATTTTGCATCATCTTCATAAAGGCTGTCCAAAAATCCATTGATGTTATCAGCTAGAAAATACATATTGCTCATGTCATCAGGATTCTCTGACTCTTCTTCATGATCCCAAAAGTATATCTTTTCATAATAAGGCTCTTCGGTTCCTAAACAAATAACATTTCCTGCGGGATCTTCTGCAATAGGAATAAATCCTTCAGGCAAACGGTCGTCCATTATGTCCAAGAAATCCTCTAAATTATCATACATTTCCCCAATTCCATAAAAAACGTTTAAGACACTGGAACCTTGTTCATCTGAAATTTTAAATATATTTGGTCTTGCTTTACCGCCATTCCATTTTAATAAAAATTCTTTATAAAGCTCTGACAGCTTAACATTATTTTCTGATTCAAATTGTTCGATTTGTTCCAACGAAAGTTGATCGTGTGAATTAATTATTTTAGCCATATTACAATTCCTCCTCTTTATTTACCGTTAACAGTATTAACCCCACCAACGTGAGTAAATTCTCTATGCACTTTTTTATCAACCAACATCATTGTTTTTCCATCTTCATGATGATGCCAGGTATATCCTTCTGGTGGCTCGTTTAAAGCAGCTACCGGCGGATCAGAGTCCTTGTTTAACCCAGCCTTTAAATTTGCCTGTCTAAAGTCTGCTGAACGATTTGTTGGTTTTGCAACCTCAATCTCTACAGGTTTTACAGTAGGGTGCATATATGGGGTGAAGTCTGGATAACCTCCAGTATACCTAACCGTTTGTCCTTTTTTATTTGTATATACCCAAGTGCCATCTTTATCTATCTCTACTTTTCCACCTTTTTTCTCCCATTTTTCTGGAATAGGGGAATTTCTAGGCTTAGTTGCCAATTGTTCTTTTGTAAACCTTTTTATCGTTTCTTTTTTAACTTTAGTAACATCATTTACTTTACCCTTAGCTGACTTAAAAAGCACACTTTTCTTTCCATCCTCGGCCAATTCTTTTAATACCATCGGCGTATTCTTCACGTTAATAGAATTCGGTGCATCTTGAAGAATCCCTTGCAATGCAGGAGTATATCGATTATTAGGCGGCTTGATTGACTGTTTTACGGCCTTACCGGCTTTCTTCACCTTGCTTACCGCTGTTTTTCCCGCTTTCGCAATATCTTTTGAGCCAGTTGAAACAGAAGATTTTCCGCTCCTCAAGCCCCACAGGCTACCGATCATATAAGTAAAATAATGCGCTCTTGAATACGCATCCCCATGTACTACCTTCTCATCCCATTTTTCCGCCAACGTGTCAATCATGCTCAGAAAAGCGCCTTTATAATCGTATCCAAGAACAGTATCTAAAACAACCTGTGGGTCTTTATATAAATGGTCGATTGTCCATCCGATATTCCATCCCAGCTGAATTCCGCCATCAACAAAATCTTTCGCAAGATCATATCCGGCGACCGCACTGCCTTTAACTGATTTATATACAGGACCTAAATATTTTTCCCCCGCCTCATCTAATTTTTCCCCTGCGTCCACTACACCGTCTAAAAGGCCTTGACCGGCCTCTTTAACATTATTAATTGTCGCTTGAAGAGGATCGTCCCAGAACTCAATGGATTTAACATGCTCCATTTCTTCTGGTGTGAGATTATCATAACCGATTTCTTTAGCAATCTTAATATATTCCTCTGAATCGGATGCATTTTCGAGCTTTTTCCTCAGCTTATAAAGTTGAACATCATGTTCGCTAACTTCGCTAATCTCTTTTTCAAGCTTTGATCTCTTATCAAGCTTATCCAACATGACGCCCATCGCTGTCTCTTGATCCCCGCGTAAAGCATCCATCTCATCCGGCTTTAAAATCGAGCCTTTTTGATAGGTTGCAATCTCAATTTTAGGACCCGTATACATTTTTTCAAGCCTGGTTATGTACCTCTGCATCGTCTTAAGATCGTTTTCAGCGGTTTTGAGGGCGTTTGTCTGCTCCCTGTCAAAAGTGTGCAGCTTTTCAATTGTCTGATTGATGTCTTTCATTGCTTTTCGGTTTTGTTCATGAAAATCATTGTCATTCAAATCCGGCAAATCAACAATATGGCTGACTTTTGAAATCGCGGCGTTGGCTTTTGATACCAAATGTTTCGTTGTTCGATCAGCCGCGTTCAAGCCTTGTTCCAGATCGTGATCGAGAAAGGCTTGCGAAATATAACCGTTGTGATTCGGTTCCAAGGAATTCAGTGCATTTTTCACTTTTTTTAAAGATGACTCGTATTCCTCGACGAAAGATTCATAGAACCGCAAAAACGGAGTGTGGCATTCTTCATAAAAGGCGCGAATCGCGTCGCCTCCTTTACCTTCTAAAGCATCATCAAGAGCCGTTATCCCGTCAACGCTTTTTTTGAGATTGGCGATTTCTTCTGATTGCTTTTTTAATTGTTCCAGCGTTTGATCAATTGCATGGTGCAACGCATGGACATCAAGAGTCTTCATGGCATTCCCCTCTAATACTAAAGTTACAATCAGTATAGAGTTTACCACTTTACGGAAAGAAATTGGTGAATAAATCCTGTCTATCCACGAAAATGAATCTTATTGATCAGGTCAAAAAACCCACCTTCTGTTTCTTGAAGTATTAAAAATAAAAATGGCTTTAAGATTGTAGACATGCTTTTTAGAAGATGGTGCAGGTTGAATATATACGTTTAAACAGTTTTATAGGGATATAATGATATTTTATCGAATATACCAGAATTTTTCCCTACAGCTTTTACGCCTTTACCTTTGATCTTAAAGAAAAAAGCCTCAAACCCTTGTATACCAAGAGATTTGAGGCTTTTCAGCTTAACGTCCCAGGAGAGATTCGAACTCCCGACCGACGGCTTAGAAGGCCGTTGCTCTATCCAGCTGAGCTACTGGGACATGATGTGTTGTTTTGCTTGCTTTAACTATCAGCGACAAGATTTATTATATGCGTATTGTGCCCATAAGTCAACATTTTTTTAGAATTTTTTTTCATCACGAGGAAGAAGAAATTCTTCCTCATGAATGTTTCGGCAATCGGCAACGATTTGTTAAGCTTTCGATTTCCTGTCCGGATGTATCGTAAAAGCGGACTTCTGCGTTGTTATTGTCAATGCTTAGTATAGCATAAGTTTTCTCCCTTCGCACCCGGGGAAGGCGGATGCTGCCGGGGTTGATCAGCAGCTTTCCGTCCATCAGCTCGCTGCCGGCGATGTGGGAGTGGCCGAAGCAGATGATATCGGCTCCGAGTTCTTCCGCCCGGTAATACACATTTAACAGCGACTGCTTGATGCCGTATAAATGTCCGTGTGTAAAAAACAGCTTCCGCTCACCGATCGGTACGACGATTTCATCTTTAAATTCCCCGTAAAAGTCGCAGTTACCTTTTACCGTCAAGTAGGAAGCAAGCGCCGGATGAGAAGGGTCAAGCTCGGAATCTCCGCAGTGGATGTTGAGATCAGCATCCTTCTCATGACGTTTGGCGATTGTTTCGAGTTCATTTTCAAGGCCGTGGCTGTCGCTTACGATCAGCACCTTCATTCCGGCACCTCCTCTCCGTGTCAATCCAATAATGCGGTCAGCTTTTTGAGCGCATCCGCCCTGTGGCTGATCTTGTTTTTTTCGCTGCTTGAAAGCTGAGCCATCGTCTGATCCTTATCTTTGACGAGGAACACCGGATCATAGCCAAATCCGTTCGTCCCCATCGGCTCCTCTGTAATATAGCCTTCGACGGCCCCTTCGACCGTTTTCGTTTCCTGTCCCGGAATGCATAAGGCAAGCGCGCATCTGAATCTTGCCGAACGCTCTTCCTTTTCGACTCCTTCGAGTTCTTTTAACAGCTTCTGCAGGTTGGCGAGGTCGTTTTTTTCTTCTCCGGCATAGCGTGCCGAGTAGACCCCCGGCCTTCCGCCGAGATAATCGACGGACAGGCCGGAGTCGTCGGCAATCACGATTTTGCCGGTCTCTTTCGAAATCGTTTCCGCTTTGATGATTGCGTTTTCTTCAAAGGTTTGTCCGGTTTCTTCGATATCGGCCGTATAGCCGATATCCAGTAATGATTTGACATCATAGCCTCGCGGGGCGAGTATTTCTTTGAATTCCTTGACTTTTCCTTCGTTTTTTGTGGCAATGATGACTTCTTTCATTTCGTATCAAGCCTTTCTGAAAGTTTTATTGTTGCTGAATGGCCG